>JBGPFL010000345.1:0-5960 GCA_041483295.1 Blastocatellia bacterium
AACATAAGCTCGAACACCTCGAACGAAATTCCTTATAAGGCTCAAAAGCTTCGAATCAAAATAAGGAAAGCTACCTACACGCGGTTTTTCATCAGCCTGCTAGATCCTAAATCCTATCCCAGCGTTCTCGGGTCGGCCGCGTCTCTCAATCCGTCTCCCAGGAAGTTCCATGCCATTACCGCGAGGAATATGAAGAAGCCTGGTGTCAGAACCCACGGGAAGTATACCAGCGTGCGAGTGCTCTGCGCCTGCGCAAGCATATTGCCCCAGCTTGCATCGGGCTCCGTTATCCCTACGCCAAGAAACGAAAGCGCGACCTCGCCCAAGATGTAGAACGGCACCGATAAGGTTGCCGTCACAATCACGAACGATAGCGTGTTTGGCAGTATATGCCGGATGATTATCCGAGCGCTGCCGAAACCCAGGGCTCGTGCCGCGATCACGTACTCCTGCTGCTTGAGCGACAGCACCATGCCTCGAATCACTCGCGCCTCGGTGGCCCAGCCGACAAGCGACAGAATCACAATTATGATCAGGTACATCTGAGTAGAGTTCACCCGGTCGAACATCTTGCGCAAGATCAAAATAAAGTAGAGGCTTGGCAGCGCGAGCAGAACCTCGACGAAGCGCATCGACAGGAAGTCGACCGCTCCACCGAAGTAACCAGCCATTCCGCCGATCAACATCCCAATCACCGTAGAGATGACTATGCCTACAATGCCCACCGATAGCGATATCTGTCCGCCGTAGAGGATGCGGGAGAATATGTCTCGGCCCAATTGATCGGCGCCAAGCATGCAGAGTCTGCCCGGGGGGTCGACTCCGAACAAATGTACATTCGTCTTGATGACCCACAGGATGTGGTAGTCGTCGCCTCTCACGAACAGGCGGATCGGATACCTCGTCGACTGGTCGTCGTGATATTTCGCAACTTGAACGTCGTCGACGACGCTGCCGTAAATGAAGGGCCGCGTCAGTCCACCCTTTTCATCGAAGATGTGAAGTCGGGTAATCACCGGAGGATGAAAGCTGAAGTCGAGCGCCGAGTTGTCGGAGCTGTAGGGCGCTACAAATCCCGCCAGGATCGCCGCGGCGTAAAGCACTACGAGCGTGTAGAGCCCGAACATCGCAGTGCGATTCCGGCGCAGCTTCCGCCAGAGTATCTCGGAAGGCGTCCGTCCCCGCCTCACCTCCGGCACCGCGGCATTGCCCGCGGCGCTTCCGGGAGCGCTCGAGGCTGCCCCGGGATCTGCAACTGAGGTCTTGTTGCTCGTGACGGAGTCTCCCATCATCTACTCGATTCTTATTCGCGGGTCGATCAGTGCGAGCAGCAAGTCGGCTATCAGACTGCCCGCTAGCAGCATCAACACCAGCATAACCACGACAGCCATCACGAGCGGTTCGTCTTTACGGTCCAGGGCCCCGAAAATCAACTGGCCGAGCCCGGGCCAACCAAATACGTACTCCGTCAAAACGGCGCCCGCGAGTAGATTTGCAAGAGAGAAGCCAAAGAGCGTGATCAGCGGATTGATCGCATTGCCCATGGCGTGCCTGAGAAGAACTCGCCTGCGACTTAGCCCCTTTGCCACCGCGGTGCGGATATAGTCCAGCGACAAGGTCTCGATCATCTCGCTCCGCATCTGCCGCGTGTACTGGGCCAGCCCGATAGTACCGAGCACCACAGTTGGAAGCACAAGATGCCATAGCGAGTCGGTGAACTTATGCCAGGGCGCCATCAGGTCCCAATTGACCTGATCGTGTATGCCGCCGGGTGGAAACAGGCCTGTCTTTGTCGCGAACAGAATCATCAGAAGTGAGAAGAAGACGGTTGGAATCGACAGCCCGAAGAACGAGATGAAGCCGCAGAGTTTGTCGACCCATCGGTTGCGATAGACCGCCGCGAGCATACCCAGTGGAATACCGAGCCCAAACGAGGCCGCCAGCGCAGATCCCGTCAACAGCAGCGTGTTCAACACCCTCTCACCGATAAGGCCCCACACCTCCTGACTCTGCGTGAGCGAGTAACCGAAGTCGCCGTGCAACGCCGGCCACAGCCAGTACCAATAGCGTTCAAAGATGTTGTTACTGTCGAGGTGATGGAGTTTTCGCAGGTGTTCGAGATACTCCTGAGTAATGCCAATTTTGCCGGCGAGATCCCCCAGATAGTCGCCCGGCGACAGGACCAGCATTGTATTCGTGATGAACGTGACGACGATAATCAGCGGGATCGCTGCCAGCAACCGCCTTATCAGGAAGGTTCTCATATTAGTCCGGTGTCCGTGGTGATGTATTGCTCGAGTAACCACCGGCGGCGGGCAACTGACCCACGGTCGACTATTTCTTGGTATAGATCTCTTCCACGTTCCAGGTTATTCGTGGCGCTTGCGACGCCGGGCGAAGGTTGCCGAACTTGTTCTTGTAGGCAACCGCCTCGCGCTGACAGACCAGATCTATCTCGGGCAGTTGCTCGGACCAGATCTGCTGTATTTCGGCATATAGCCGTCTGCGATCTTCCTTGTCGAGCGATGTCGTGATCTGTTGGACGAGTTGGTCGATGCGGGCTTCCCACTCGGTGGAGGGCGACTGCTGAAGCGCGAAACAGGAGTGTTGGGGCGCCGATGACAGCAGAATGTTGGTCGTGCTGCCCGGCCCGAGGGGTGGATTAGCCCCCCAGCCGCTGGCTATGGCATCGAAGTCGAAAGTCGACTGCATTATTTCGTTAAGCGATTGAAATGCAATGGGCGCAGGGCTGGCTTTGATTCCCACGTCGCGAAGGTTCTTTGCGATCAGCGTCGCAGTGTCTACGCGCTGACTGTTGCTGGCATTTGTATTGATCCTCATCTCAACCGTGTGACCTTCGCTGTCCTCCAGCAGCCCATCGCCGTTGTTGTCCTTGAGCCCGATCTCGCTAAGCATCTGGCGAGCCCGCACGGGATCATAGGGGTACTTCATAATCTTGTCCGAATACCAGTACTTATTCTCCGGGCTCACGAACGCGTATATCGGCACTGCCCGGCCGGCAAAGACAGTGTTGGCAAGCCCCTCCCGGTCGATCGCAAAGGAAACGGCCTGCCTGAACTTCTGATTGCGATAGAGCCGCAGCTTCCATGGTTCTACATGCGGCTTCCCTGTCCGCGGATTGACGTCCTTGTTCTGGTTCAGGATTAGCCAGTTGGTGTCATGGGATACGCCCACTTCCTCTACCTTCACCTCGGGGCTCTCCAGCGGCTTGACCACCGCATAGTCCGTGGCCCGAACCCGTCCCATCACGTCAAGTTCGCCGGCTTCGAACTTAGCCTGAAGAGTGTTGAAATCTTTTGCTATTACGAAGACCAGCCGGTCCAGATAGGGAAGTCGCTGGCCCTTTGAGTCGACTTTCCAGTAGTAAGGGTTTCGCTCAAGCACGACACGCTGGCCGGTGACGTACTCTTTAACGACATAGGGCCCAAGGCCAACGATGCTGCTGGGGTCGTCGCTGGGCCTCATCGTCTCCGTAAACTTTCCCGCCTTCCACGCCGCTTCCCATTTGTGGCTTGGTATGAGGAACAGGTTGAACATGGCATCCAGAAACTCGCCATTGGGCTTGTGCAGATTGAAGCGAACTGTGTAGTCGTCTAACTTTTCCAGATCGGGGTAAATCTCCTTCCCACCTTCCCTTCCCTCCGAGAAGAACGAGCGGATCGGGGTGTCAACATCCCCATCGAGCACGACGCTATAGGTAAACAGAACATCATCGGCTGTGAATGGTTCCCCATCAGACCACCTCACCCCCTTTCTCAAATAGAACGTCCATTGTTTTGCATCGGGCGAAGCTTCCCATCGTGTACACAGTCCTGCGTCGTAGTCCGGCGGGTCGTCCCCATTCCGATAATCGACCAGGCAACGAAAGATGTGCACCCATGTGACGTCGGCAGAAGCTTGGTCGGTAGCTCGGATGATGTTGAAGGTCCCTATCTCGTCGGGTAGCGCGAGAACCAGTTGCCCTCCGTAAACCCCGGTCGGCCCTTTGTAGACGTAAGGCGGCTGCGGCACGTCTCCCTTAAACTGCGGGTTCGGTGTTCCACTACTCCTGTACCCGTCCCCCCCCTTGCCGTTGCATGCCGCGGCAGCCGCCAGCAAAGCCGTTAGAAGGAATGCGATCAGCTTTCTCATTTTCGCTTTCGTTCTCCAGAAACTCTGTAAGTCTGAACCGCTCTTTGACTGCTGTAGAAGCCATCTTAGCAGTTAACACGAATCCGACAACAGTCCGAGGCCTTTGGACCCGTGGGCGACTCCGATCCGCCGCGCGGGAGCGCGTTACTTGTGATCGAGCCTCACTACCATCACCGGACAAGGCGATTTTCTGATCAGGCTCTCGGCGATCGATCCCATTACCGCGCTCTTGATCAGACCCGACAGGCCGGCGCCCCGCAAGCCCACTACGACCAGATCGGCGTTGATCTCGCGGGCATAGCGGGCGATGACGACTTCGGGCTCGCCTCGACGCGACAGGTGTTCGATCGGCACTCCCGGGATCTCACAGCCGGCAAGTATCTTTGAGCATCGCTCTTCGATGAGCCGCGCAATCTCAATCTGCAGTTCCTCATCGGTGGAATCGTCGCGCAACAGTCCCTCCTTAATCGCCATTCTCAAAGTGCTTTCGTTTTGAACGTGCAGGAGGTGGAGCTTCGCGCCGAGTTGGCCGGCCAGATCGAAGGCCTTTTCAAATGCCACATGAGCGTTATCACTGAAGTCAGTCGGAACGAGAATCGTCTTGATTGACATGACCGTACTACCTCTCGATCATTCACTGAACAGACCGCGTGGCCGCTGTATTCGAAAGATCACCAGTGGTCGCGCATCAGTTGAGGGAACGATGTGATCGCCTTGAGCGTGCCGCCCTTGATCCCAATCAGCAGAGCAATCGCCGCCCAAACGAAATAGAGGCCAGTGATGACCTCTTTGCCGCGGCGGGCAATCATTTCCACTTGTTCCACGCCAACCGATAACCACCCGGCAAGTCCGCTGGCAAGGCTATTGTGAAGCTCCGGAGGGCCCAGTGGCTTCTCGAGTCCCGAAAGCCCGAACTGGACAACCCACAAGGTGAACATCAGCGCCGCCTCCCACCACCCAAATCGCATGTTGGCCAGAAGCAACGCGCCTAACAGGGACTGTCCGATGGTCATCAGTATCTCGACCTTCTGGTGGTCATCGAAGACTATTGTTCCCGCGCGACCCAGCGCCAGAGCGTAGGCGATGGGCAGCATCGCCGCCAACATCGTCCACTGATTAATGTTCGAGCTGACCATGTTCATGAGAGCCATCGGGGCAGTCTTGACGCGCCTGGCCCAGTTGAATGCCGAGACCTTCTCCGGAAACTCAGACAGGAAGGGCGCCACCCACTGGACGAACACAAACGTCGAAATCCCCAGGCCAACCGCGATACCCTTCAGGCTCTCCAAAAAGGGATGCGCCGCGAAGAAGAGAATCAATCCTCCTGCCAGAAACAGTCCGACGATAATTGAGTTGCGCATGCTCTTCCGCCGGCTCAGGATGAAGCGAGGAATTCGGTCCATGTCGTCCATCTTCTCCTCTTCCTGAGGCGGAATCTTGTTAAGGAAGAAGAGATAGACCAGATAGATGAGGGTCAGTAACACGGTGTCGACCCAGTTCAGAGTGCCCTTGAACCAGACGATGAAGAAGTAGGCGATGCAGATCAACAGAAAGACCACTTCGACTGCGTGCTCGTCTTCGAGCACCACCTCGCGTAATCGCTGCTTCGTCTTCCTGCGATGAAAGAACGCCGCGGTCGCGTAGATCATCGGCCAGCCCAGACCCACAAGCAGCCTGAGGCTGCCGGTGAAGTTAGCGGTCATGAGCGCAGTGGCGTGAGTGGCCTCGTAGGATCCCGGGGCGAACGTCAGTTCGGCCTTGCCCGCATCCCAGGCTATCGCAGCTTCGACGGCGAACTCCGGCAACGT
>JBGPFL010000346.1:0-5952 GCA_041483295.1 Blastocatellia bacterium
CTCTGCGGCCTTGATCTCATGGGACTTGATCAACAACAGCGCGAGTTCGTACTGACTCCTGGCAACTTCATAGGGGATGTTGGTGGTTGTAAATATGGAAATGCTCTGCGCGACCTGTTGCTTAGCCTGCGCAATGCGACCACGTGCCGCCTCGAGCTGCCCGGCCAAACGCTGAATCAAGCCCGAAATGAAGAGCGATTTCTCCTCTTTCAGCCTTGCCTGGGCCAGTTCCAGGTATTCGCGAGCCTGATCATGACCGGCATGCTCGTAGTGAAACTGGGCGAGCTCGACTTGAGCAAGGGTGACCCCATGCAGGTCTCCGATAGACGTTGATAATCTCAGTGCGTGCCGGAGAGACCTAATCGCGTCCTCTGCTCTATCGGTCGCACTATAGACTCTGCCCAGGACAATCAGGGCGTTTGCTTCAAGCCACTTTGCGGAACTGCTGCGGCCGACCAACTCGATGCATGTGTTCAAGTGGCGTTCCGCGTCGGCAAATTTTCCGGTGGCGCAGAGTATTTCGGCCAGAGTTATTCTGGCAGTTGCTTCGACGCGGCGATCAGCGAACTGCAAGGCGATCTCGATCGAGTTGTTGAGATTCTCTATGGCCTCCTCCCAAAGACCCGAGTCCCTGAGGTTGTCGGCCAGGTTGTTGTAACCGACTGCCAGATAGTCGGCGTGGCCACCCTTCTTGAGGCACTCGATGGCCCGGCGAAAACAGTCGGCCGACACATCGCGTTCGCCCATATAGCCCTCATCGTGGGCGGTGCCCAGGTTGAGGAGGACCATCCCCCGCAGGTTCCACTTCGGCGAAGTCTCAGCCAGCTCCAACGCCTTCCTATAGTTCTCGTAGGCGTTCGTGAAAGCGCCTTCATTGAAGTCTGCAGTTCCGAGCTGGTCGTAGATTCGAGCCAGCAGCTCCGGATCTTGTACCTGCTTCTGGGTGTTTGCTGCGGCGAGCAGGTAATCACGAGCGATTCTGAACTCGTCGATTGCGTTGTAGGTGCGCCCCAGCGCGTAGTTGGCTTCGCTAACGCCCAGTTCGTCATCAAGCTCAAGAAACAGCTTTCTGGTTTCGTTCAGCGCGGCTATCGCCCTTGGGGTATTCCATAGCCAGCTATGTACCCATCCTATGCGAAGCTTCACCCGCGCTCTCATTCGTGCCGACAGCAAGATCAGGACGCTATGATCCTCATACCTTCCTATGACCTTGTACGCCTCTTCATATCTGCTCAACTCCTCCAAAGCCTGCGTCAGAAGCAGGCGAATGGACGCCTCCTCTTCGGGCGATTGCGCTCCTTCAACAAGCGCCGCGTTGAGATGATCAACAGCTTGTTGATAGTTCGACTGAGACAGCGCTTGCTGAGCGATCTCAAAATGCGACCCTCTCTCCTGTCCTTCCGCTTCGGCGCCACCATCCTTCGCCGAAACTGACGTGTCGGTTCCCACTACAGCGAGCTTCTCAGATGCCTCAGAATTGCCGTTGCGCTTCAGAAGCTGCCTCACCGTCACATGACTAATACTATCGACAATGCCGCGTTCGACAGCAACGGTTGCAAGCTTCTGAGGTGTCCAGTCCTTAAATCGCAACCCCAGATGGGATGGGTCGGTCTTCGACAGTTGGAGGATCTGGTCAACCTGGGCAGGAATGAAGTGCGGTCGGGGCCCACCCTGCGGCCCTCTCTTCTTCACAGCAATACCTGTGATGCCCTCTTTGTTGAACTTCCTGATCCACTTCTTGACGTTGGCGGGATGGAAGCCCATCGACTGGCTGATCTCGGCTGCTGTCTTTCCCCCGGCGGAAAGTAGTATCACTTCGGCTCGCCAAGCCTCTTCTTTGTTGGATGATCTCGAGCAGTCGCGAAGGACCTCTCGCTCGGTTGCCATTAATGGCCTGACAAATAGTGGCTGGAACATCAACTGCGCCTTGTCTTGAACCATCCCTTAGCCGGGAAACTGGGAGCCTCCTGCGGGTTTTCCTTTGGCTCTGCTGCGGTGACTGGAGGCGGCAAGCAGCAAGCCCTTGTATTAATATTCAATATTTCGACCCGATCCCTATTCTAGCCCAGCAAAGCACCGAAAATACCAAAAAAGTCTGAGTGAGTCAACAACAATCTTTCCAGATATTTCGATTCCTTGTATACACCGGTGACGTAATTGAAATTAGTATTGCCCGTTGGCACCACGCTTGCTAGAATGTGCGGCGCAGGCGGATCCATCCTAAAAGCATTAAAGAGGGGGTATCAACTCAAGATGATAGCTAAGAGAGTCTCATTGTCGCGCACTTTCAGGTGTCTGGCTGTCGTTATGGGTCTTGTCGTGGCCGTGACGGCCTCGCTGTTCGTGAAGTCACAGGCCGACGATGATCCGATCGTCCCACAAGCTATTTTAAACATCGACCTCGCCACTCCCGGTACCTCTAATGTACAAGTAATCGGAGCCGCCGCTGAGGATCATTTGACGGGCAATGGCCTCCCGAATACTTTCACTGATCTCAGGCGATCGAGGGCCCTGGCGGTTGGGGACTTCAACGCCGATGGCATTCAGGACCTCGTAATCGGATCTGCTGATGCCAGCCCTGTGGTGGGTATGGCCCCAGCTCGCGTCGGGGCGGGCGCAGTGTACATAATTTTTGGCAGAACGACCACCTTTCTGCCGGTATTTGACACTAAGACCAACAACCCAAGCATCACGATAGTGGGCGCCCTCGCCGGCGATGCTCTGGGCTTCTCAGTCGCTGTCGGAGACGTAAATGGCGATACCTTTGACGACCTGGTTATAGGGGCGCCAGGGGTTGATTTCCCTGGAGTGGCAGCGACGACTCGCGCCACACCGATTCCGAATACTGGAGCCGTTTACGTGTTCTTAGGCGGGGCCACTCAGACCCCCAGGACTATAGACCTCTTAACAGCCAACGCTGCTGACGTCGTGATCTACGGCATCGCTAGCGACGATCTGTTCGGCGACGCTCTTGCAGTCGGCAATGCAGGCGGCAACAGCGCGAGCTCGGGGGCCGAACAACTCATTAAGGATGTATTGGTCGGCGCGCCTGGAAACAAGGGTCCGGTGCCGGCGTCGCCCAGGTTGGATGGAGGCGCGGCTTTTCTGGTATTCGGGCGAACCACGCTCGGCAAAGTCGCTGCAGCGACTCTTGTGATCGATCTTGGCAACGTCGGGACCCCCGCGAATGTCATAGTCTATGGTTTCGCCGGGGATATGCTTGGAAGCACTATCGCGATAGCTGACCTTGACGCAACCTCGCCCGGGGACCTTGTCGTCGGTGCGCCGGGATCTGAGCGTCCGGCGCTGGGCCCTGTGCTTGCAGCCGATAACACAGGCGCCACCTATAGCTTCTTCGGAGGAACAAATCTGAACCCGCTAGCGGGCCTCTCGAGAACATTTGACGTAAGTTTACCTACAGTCAATCAACGCCCGAGCGTAAGCATTTATGGCCGCGACGCCGATGACCATTCCGGCGCAGCTCTCGCTGTAGGAGATGTTACGGGCGATGGGGTATCTGATCTCATAATCGGAGCTCCGGACGCCGATGGCCCCGGCACTACCGTTCGAACCAATTCGGGCGAGGCCTATGTGATTGCTGGTTCCACCACGCTCACTCCGGACACCTCCCAGGTCGAGCGGAGAATAGATATCATCCTGCCTGGCACTTTTCTGAAGCTGACTGTGTTCGGAAACGCGGCCCAGGATCACCTCGGTTCTTCGGTTGCGACTGGAAGCTTCAACGTCACTGGGAACATAGACAGCGTGCCCGACCTCATTCTCGGGTCGCCTGGCGCGTCCTCTAATAAAGGGTCGGTATCGATTTTGTTTGGAGGGCCAGCTTTGACATTGCTTGCGACCAGGGACCTCAATATCGGCCAGGACGATGTACGAGTGACCGGAGAAGCGGCCGGCGACGAACTTGGGTGGGGGCTTGCGACTGCCGACCTCGACCGCAATCGAGGTGGGGACCTGATCCTTGGGGCGCCATACGCGGAGGTGGTGTCGCCAGATGCTCGGACCAACGCGGGAAAGGTATATTTCATTCTGGCGGCGACCGATGTGGTACCTCCGCCAAACCAGCCACCTACCGTGCAGGTTTCGGCGCCTAACGGCGCGGAGAATGCACTCGGAGGAAGCTTCTTCAGTATTAACTGGACGGCAACCGATCCAAACGGAGACGGCACTATTCAGCGCTTCGAGATCCGGTTGTCGACCGACAGTGGCGGGACGTTCAACACAATCGTCGCCGACGCGGTTGCCGGAGCAGCCAGAACGTTTTCCTGGACGGTTCCGCGAATCAATTCGACTACCGCGAGAATGCGCGTCACAGCCTTCGACAGCGGGGGACTCCAGGGTCAGGACGACAGTAATGCAGATTTCACAATCACCGACCCCGGCGTTCCCGTGCATCTGCTGACTCCGAATGGGGGGGACGGTCTGAAGTTCGGGCAGACCTCGCAGATCACCTGGGAAGTACCGCTTGCATCTGCGCCGCAGGTGCTGGGTTTTGATATCTTCCTGTCAACCAACTCTGGAGCGACCTTTGACATCGCGATTCAGAATGACCCGATCACGCCCAAGCTGGGACCCGCGATTCGAACCTTCGCCTGGACCGTGCCCAGTAACATCTGCACCGAGACAGCCAGAGTGTTAGTCAGGGCAACAAGCGTGATCGGGTCGAGGTCGCTCGACTCGAGCGATACCAACTTCTCGATGACAGCGCCAGGCCCGACGGTCGACAAAAACGACATGAGCATAGACAACAGCGCAATTGACCTCAGAGCGATCCAGCCGGCCGTTGGGGACGAAGTACGCTTCGCAGACGATGTACAGGTCCAGGTCTCAGACGCGACGGGGATCGCGTTCTTCGAGTTCAAGAAGCTTAAGATCAAGAAGAGCGGCAGGAAGTTGCTGAGCAAAGGCTCGATCAACGGTGTGGACCTGGGAACATTTTTCCCTGATGGAGCAACGCGCAATATCAGGATAACCAACCCGCCCTGCGGAATTACCTTCTTGCGAGTGAGACGGCAAGGCGAGGTACTGGTGGTGGCGACTGCCGCGGAGTTGCTCCAACCTTGAAAATCCGAGGTCTAACTTCATCGCCAGGGATCGGGCAAGCAGCCCGAACCCTGGCGGTCTCGTTTCGGGTTTGCGCGATAGAATGTGGTTGATCGCACCCAACGCAGGGAAAGAGGTTCAATCATCGGGAACAATCCTGACCTTCCGCCGACACGACCCGGATCATTGCCTTCTTGCTCTCGGCCAAAGCTTCTATGCCCGCTTCCATGGACGCAGCGTTATGAAACCAAGTGACCGAGGTGCAATGGCTCACGAGAATCCAGCAGCCGAACTGCAGCGGCCCATCTGCGCCGATAGGCGTTGAGCTTGGTTAGGTCTGTGCTAAACTTCACCTCTATGTCCGATCAGCGAGTGCTCATAGTCGATGACGAGGAATCGGCGCGTCACGGACTGAGCGAGCTCGTCGCCAGTTGGGGCTACGTAACCGACACCGCCGCCGATGGCCGCGAAGCCTTGCAGCAGGTCGACAAGTTCGCTCCACTCGTAGTCATCACCGATGTAGTCATGCCTAACCTCGATGGGTTCCAGTTGCTCGCCGATATCAGACAGGAGCACCCTGAAACCTCGGTCATACTGCTGACGGGACAGGGTTCGGTTGAGGCTGCCATCAGGTCGGTCAAGGACGAGGGGGCGTTCTACTATTTTGAGAAGCCGATCGAAACGCGCAAACTGCAGCTGGTCTTAAGGAAGGCTGCCGAGTACAGCAGCGCGCGGCGCGAGAACGACATGCTCCGGCGGCAGTTGCGTGAGTACGGTGCTTTCGGAGATATGGTCGGCAGCTCGAACGCGATGCGGGAGATCTACACCCTCATCGAGCAGGTTGCTCCGAGTTCCGTTTCAATTCTGGTTACGGGTGAATCGGGCACCGGA
>JBGPFL010000347.1:0-5933 GCA_041483295.1 Blastocatellia bacterium
GCTCGCCCTGCTGTTCCCTCTCTCTGAGCCAATCGAAGACGTTGGCCTCCACGAACTCGACGTTGGTGATGTCATTGATCTCGGCGTTGCGCGTGCCCTGTTCGATTGCCGAGCTCGAGACGTCTACTGCGACTACCCGATCCGCGCGGCGCGCCATGTGAAGCGCGAATCCACCTTGAAAAGTGAAACAGTCGAGGGCGCGGCCTCGAGCGTAGCTTGCCGCCGCGATTCGGTTCTCGCGTTGATCGAGAAAGGCCCCGGTCTTCTGACCCTCACTCAGGTTAACTTGAAACCGGACGCCGTTCTCTTCAATGACAAGACTCCCGGGGTCCCGCCCATAGATCACGCCAGTGAGGCGAGGCAGTCCTTCAAGGTCGCGCACTCGTCCCTCGTTGCGCTCGATGATTGCGCGCGGGCTGTAACGCTCAACCAGCACCTCGACCCACATCTGCTTGAGCGCGTCCATTCCCTGCGACAGCGTCTGAATGACAAAGCAATCGTTGTAGCGATCGACGATGAGCGAGGGCAGCAAGTCGCTTTCGCCGTACACCAGTCGATAGGCATTCGCGCCTTCGACGACCTGGGCGCGCAACCGCTCGGCGACAACAAGCCGCGAGAGCCAGAAGGCTCGATCCAACTCGCTGTCGTCGAAAGAGACGAAGCGAAGCGCTATCTGGGAGCGGCTGCTATAGAGCGCCGATCCGAGTATTTTCCCTTTGGGGTCCGAAACTCGGACGACCTCCCCCGGTCGTGCGTTCGACGATTCTGTTATGTCGCTGCGATAGATCCAGAGGTGCCGCGCTCGCGCCCGCGCTGCCCCTCGATTGTTCACCTTAACGATCGTCGCCATCGCTGACACGGTAGCAGGTTGCAGGTGTCGGGTGCCAGGTTTCAGAGGTTTGTGGTTTGTGGTTTCTGGTCTATGTTTCTGGTTTCCGGTTTGTGGTTTGTCGTCGTTCGCCTCTCGGGCACAACAACGAGAAACCAAGAAACCACAAACCACCTCGTTTGACTATCGGGCGGGAAGAAGGTCTCATGAGCGAAGGACGTCACAAGAAAGCAAAGATCCAGAGGTTCAAAGAACGAGTATCCAGAGAGGTCAAGTAAGGCCTGAAATATTGAGCGGTCGAGGAGGGACAACAATGTCGTTTGGGATTTACATCATCGGTTACCTCATACTGATAACCGGCTTGGCGATTGCTGCCAACATGCTTCACGTGCCTGGGAAGTGGATTGGCGTGGGCGTTATCTGTATGGTCGGCATTGCAATCCTTCATGGCGTGGCGGTGACCCGACAAAAGGACCCGCCGGCCTAGGCCAGGCTTCTCGGGCCAGCTCTGCGACAAGCAGGAGCTTTTTAAGAGAGCCGAGGATGGTTGACTGGGACGACTTTGACAACAACGAAGCGGATCTCGAGCGAGGCCCGGACGAATATGAGATCTCTGCACGTGAGACACTCGGCGAGTTCTTCGAGCGGAACAACTCCAACGTTTTCTTTGGCAACCAGCTAGCGGTTCAAAATGAAAACGTTTTCTTTCATTGGATTACTTATCGAGCCATCGCGGATCTGGTAGATGCTGGGCTGCTACACAGCGAAAGGCGGAAGCTTGCCATCGGCAGCGAGATTAAGCTGGTTTGGCATCGCAAGCACAGATACTACAAGCGAGACGCAAAGCGGGTTATAGAGCTTGTTGATGAGTATGGAAGCCCAAACATGTGCGGCGCGCTGGGATTGCATGGCGAGCAGATGATCATGGCTGGGTTTGCGAAGAAGGAGTTCGTGATGCGTGGCCATGGTCATCATACGCGTCGATTCCGCGATCGGGAGTGGATGGAAACCGAGCATAACCTCGATTTCATTTTCGAGCGCGACGGGAAGGCGTATGGCGTGGAAGTTAAGAACACGCTGTCTTACATGGACCAGAAAGAATTTGAGACCAAGATACGCCTCTGCGAGGCTCTTGGCATTGCGCCCGTGTTTGCTGTGCGCATGCTACCTAGAACCTGGATCCATGAGGTAATCAGCCGAGGGGGATACGCTATGATTCTGAAGTACCAGTTGTATCCGTGGACACACGTTGACTTGGCGAGAAGGGTAGCGCGGGAGCTTGGGCTACCGGTCGACGCGCCAAAGACGCTAGCGGAGGGAACGATGAACAAGTTTGAGAGGTGGCACCGCAAGAATCTGTGAATATGCAGAGGAATTCACACGAGCTTACAGATAAGTCTATTGGCTCTTTAGAGTTAACGCGTACCCCCATGAATACGTATTGTCTGTTGCTTTCGGGCTTGGGTTGAGTTTGCGACTGCGGAGATTTGTGACGGAACGGAATTCCATCGCTCGTGCCCAACGAATGAGTGCCCAAGACCACAGACTCACCATTGCTCGCGGCGACAGGCGGAGCCGACTACTAGAACTAGAGCTGCAGGGAATGAACACCAACGAGTCGTCCGACGAACCTGAGGTCGTTAGCCAAACCGAGGACAGCACCTCTAGTTCGACTATCAGCGCTTACGTCGGCCTCGGTTCCAATCTCGGCGATCGAGGATCCAATCTGCGCGAAGCGATCGAACACATCAGATCTCTCGGGTTAATGGTTGTTCGCTCCTCTTCGATCTACGAAACCGAACCTGTGGGGTACCGAGACCAGCCTTGGTTTCTCAATCAGGTCGTCGAACTGGGAATCCGCCGCGAGTTGATAGAGACTTCACCGCAGAGGAGCAGAGGACGCAAAGGTCGTGCTGAGACACCGAACGCCGATGCCGGCGGTGATGTTCTACCGGAAGCAGAAGCGCGAGACCAATCGTCAGGCCCATTGCTTCAAGCGGAGGCCTTGCTTCGAGAACTGCTAAACATCGAAGCCGCGATGGGGCGCCAGCGCCACAAGCGCAATGGACCGCGCGTGATCGATATCGATCTATTGCTCTTTGGCGAGTTGATTGTCGGGGCCGACCCGAGCTATGAGGCGAGACCTGCGCACATCAGCGTTCCGCATCCCCGAATGCATCTTCGCCGCTTCGTATTGGAACCGCTCTGCGAGATCGCCCCGGATTTCGTGCACCCGGTCCTCGGAAGAACATGCCGCGAACTCCTGGCCGCGGTCGATGACGGAGCGGTCGTTCGCCATCACCCCTGAACGCGTTCTTCTGGTTGCTTCCTTACCAGCTTCTTGATCAACTGTAGCAGTCTGTGCATCTCCGTCGGTTTCGACAGGTGGGCGTCGTAACCGGCCGCCAGAGCCAGTTCTCGGTCTGACTCGTGAGCGTAGCCTGTGAGCGCTACCGCAGGAATACGCTCCAGACCTGGAGTCTGGCGCAACTTGCGAATCAGCTCATAGCCGTCGACCTCCGGCAGCCCTATGTCGGATATAATCAGGTCCGGCGGCTGGTCGACAGCCAGCTTCAGAGCGTCGGACGAGCGAGCCGCAACCTTAACCTCACAGCCAAACGATGTCAGCCAGAGCTGGATCATATCGAGAGTGTCGAGTGAGTCCTCAACTACTATCACTCGAAACCCGAGCGATTCAATCGCCACTGGATCTGCCGCGAACCCTATCAACTCGCTTTTGGGGCCCGTCGAAAGCGGGGCCGCGCCAGGCAGCCGCACAATGAAGCGGCTCCCTTGTCCCAACCCGGCGCTCTCTCCGGTTACCTGGCCCCCGTGCTGCTCGACCATCGCGCGAGTGATCGCCAATCCCAGCCCAAGCCCCCCGTAGCCCCTGTTCATTCCGCTGTGAGCCTGTGTGAATCGCTCGAAGACGCGTGGCAGAAACCGCGGATCTATGCCGATACCTGTATCTTCCACTTCGATTACCGCTCGGCCCTCTGAGTCGGCCGAGAGCGAAAGCGTCACACGGCCGTCCTTCGGCGTGAACTTCACCGCGTTGTTGAGCAGATTTCCGACTACCTGCTGAATTCGAACCGGGTCCACGTCGGCAATCAGGGGGTGGTCCGGCAGATGAGCCTCGATGTCAATGTGAAGGCCGAGAGCGAGCGGGCTGACTTGATTGATCGCGGACTGAACGAGCGCGCTGAGATCCGTTCGCTCACGCGAAATCTCGATCTTTCCGCTGACTGCACGCGATAGGTCGAGTAGATCGTTGATCAGGCCCGCGAGTTGCCTTGCATTGCGCTCGATAGTCTCCATCCCCTGCGCGAGCAACGGGTCTGATTCGGTAAACCTCCGGAGCATGTGCAGCCAGCCAAGTATCGGCGTAAGCGGCGTCCGCAACTCGTGCGACAGGATGGCCAGGAACTCGTCCTTGGCCCGGTTAGCCTCTCGAAGTTGCTCGAACAGGCGAGCGTTGATGATCGCAGCGCCCGCCTGCGCCGCCATTATCGCCATCGCATCGATCTCGCTCTGGGTATAGTGGCGCGCGGTGCTCGCCCCCGCGGCGATCATTCCGAAAACCTGCCCTTCACTTACGAGCGGAAGCGACACGATCGACCTGATACCTTCCCTCTTCCATGCCTGGTAGTTGCCAGACACATCAGCAATCGCCTCGATATCCTCGATGATTGCGGGTTCCCTGTTCGCAATCAGTCGAGCGATCGCCGGATCCTGGCGCGTGAGCCGCCGCTCACCCAGATACTCTTCTGACAATCCGCTGTGCCGCATGATTCGCAGTTCACCGCCATCGTCGAGACAGCTAATCGCAGCCCGGTCGGCCTGGCAAATCGTCATTGAGGCCTGGAGTATTGCATCAAGCAACTGGTCCAGTTCGAGCGAGGCTGTGAGGTTCAGCGAGAGGCCCTGCAGTCGCGCGAGGGCGCGCAGGTGCTCGCTCATGCTGTCGAAGATGATCTGGCCGCGCGGCCGGCGATCCGGGTTCTTTTCGACTCGAGGGCTGACTACTGTGAAGTGATGCGAGGTGAGGACCTGGTTCAGCCGCCAGCGCCCGTTTACGCCGGCGTCGTACTGGCAGATGACCGTCGCGTGCTTCTGTTCAGCCAGCAGGTGCGATTTCACTTCGAACCGCAGAAAGTTTCGATCCTTCCAACCATGTGCGCCCATAGAGCTTGTGTCGTTGATAAAGCGGAGAGCTTCGGTGTGCGACCTCAGGTCCTGAAAAACCGTGCGGGGTTCGGGATCACTTATGCCAAGAGCGACTGCGTTTGCAATGAGCAGCAGGGATCCGTCGCGCTCACGCTCCTCCACGCTGACGCCGAGCGCGGCCAGGGCGCGGACGAACAACTCGTGACCTTCTTCGTCAGTGACGATGACACATTTGTTACGCTCGGCCAACCCCGAAGCAATGAAGGAAGCGAATCGGGTACGCTCGGCCGGTCCTTCGAACAGATATGCGACTCGCGACCCGGCGGGCACCAAGAGCCCACCAGGCTCAAGCAGCACTTTGTTCTCTGCCACTCGTTCGGCGGTCATATTTCACACTTGTCTTGGACGGCGGGGGCAGCCGAATGATACACGAATTACACAGCTGAAGCAAAGCCCGAACAGCGTTTCTCGTTTCTCGTTTCTCGTTTGGCGTTTGGCGTGCGGCGTTTCACCTCTGGATTGACAGCCGTCATGAACCAGCGCCAGAAACGAGCACCAAGACGCGGCACGCCAAGCGAGAAACGAGAAACGAGAAACGCTCACGTTGCTACCTGCCTGAGCGCTGTGGTACGGTTCAGAATTCGCCAGGCCTCGGGAAAACAGTATGTCGTCTTCGCTTTCAAAGATACCGCCCGGTGTACAGTACATCTTTGACAGTCAGGTCCGCGTCCGACGATGGATCGAACGTGAGATTATGAGCGTGTTCGCGGGCTGGTCGTACTCGGAAATCATACTCCCCATCTTCGATTACGCAGACCTCTTTGCGCTGGGAATGGGGAAGGAACAGGCCGAGATGACTTACCGGTTTACCGGGCGCGACGGCAAACTGCTGGCCTTGAGACCCGAGATGACATCCCTCGTAGCCAGGACCGTGGCA
>JBGPFL010000348.1:0-5928 GCA_041483295.1 Blastocatellia bacterium
AAGCAAGGCCCGTTCGTCTTTGAGCACGCGCCTCTGAAGCTGGAAGGCTGCACGATCTGCCACACGCCGCACGGGGCCGCCAATGCCAAGCTGCTCAAACGGAACGAGGTGCGCCAGCTCTGTCTGGAATGCCACAGCAACGCCCACGAGATCGGCGCGCCAAACACACCGAGCTTCCACAATCAGGCGACGACGAGATTCCAGAACTGCACCACCTGTCACGTGAAGATCCATGGTTCGCAGAATCATCAGTTCTTCTTCCGATAGAACTGAGTGCTGAGGAGGAAGGGACAATGAACCAGAGAACTAAATTCGGCCTGCTATTCTTGTTGGGAGTCGTTCTGGGATTCGTGCTGATCGCAGTGGATGCAAAGGCGCAGAGCTCAGGCGCCGGCAGTCAGAGCCAGACTGGGCCATACACGGTGACCTCGAGCGTCGAAGTGGGAGTGCGGGGAAAGAGCATCGACGGCAACTACAACAAGTTTCGGAGCGATCTCGATTACCAACCTGGGTTTCGCCTCTTCGACTCCAGCTTTCTCATGCAATCAAATGGAACCGGCGAGCCCAGGCTGTTCGATTCTCTGCTGGTCAATTCATCCGGATGGGGCGGAGATCCGGGCGCCTACCTGCGAGTCAACGCGGACAAGACAAAATACTACCGCTTCGACGCAAACGTGCGCCGCGTCGACTACTTCAATAATCTGACAAACCTCGCGTTGAATCAGCACACCGCGGACACCCAGCATACGATGGGTGACTTCGATCTGAGGTTACTGCCGCAGAACGAACACATAAAGTTCAACGTCGGCTACTCGATGGACCGTTCGAACGGTTCTACGTTGACCACATATGACTACCAGCGCGATGAGTTTCCGATACTGTCGCCGTTGCGAAGAGAGGGGAACGATTTTCGAGTCGGGGCGGATGCCAGGCTCGGACCGATCGACCTCTCCTTCGAGCAAGGAATGCGTTACTTCAAGGAAGACTCGTCGTACCTGATCAACGGCATAAACGCGGGCAACA
Organism: Blastocatellia bacterium; assembly: GCA_041483295.1. Classification (GTDB taxonomy): domain Bacteria; phylum Acidobacteriota; class Blastocatellia; order UBA7656; family UBA7656; genus DASYSA01. Next base: position 1,024 of record JBGPFL010000348.1, read on the forward strand.
ACCCGACGAACACAAGCGTCCTGAATACGTTCAGGCGCGATCTGCCGACCCGGGGTCGGATACCTTACACGAGGTTAAGCCTGCACTCGCTTGTGGCAAAGAAGCTGGACTTGACCGGTCGGTTCATCTACCAGAGCGCGACCACGCGGTTCACGCTCCTTGAGACGGCCACTGGCAAGGATGCCAGCAACAACAACACCATCGATAGCTTCACTGCCAGCGGCGACACGAAGCGTCCCACGGCCCTCGGCGACTTCGGTGTCACCATCGTCGCTACCGACAGGCTCAGGATTTCAGACACCGTTCGGATCAATGCCTTCCACATCGACGGGGGCGACCGGTTGAACGAAGCGCTGCTTCGCACGACTGCGGCTGGAGGAACGGTAGCGCCGCTGTTTGTCGACACGCTTTCGTTTCGCACGACCAGCAGCCGGAAAGCTATTAACACGATCGAGGTTGACTACGACTTCCATCGCAACTTCTCCGCCCACGTCGGCCATCGTTATACCGATCGGCACATCGAGCTTGATAGCCTTAATCTCACCGTGTCGCAGCCCGCACCAGCGCCAGGCGAGCCCGATGTCTTCAACAACCGCACCAACACTTACTTCTGGGGATTCAGGGCTCGGCCGGTTAAGATCTGGACGACCTATTTCGACTTCGAGAAGGGCGCAACGGACAACGTCTTCACCCGCACCGACAATTACGACTTCACCAACGTGCGAGTGCGCAGCATTTTGAAGCCTGCCAGCACGCTCTCGATAAACACGTCGGTGGTGGCCAAGGACAACCGCAACCCGTCACTGACCGACGCGATCACCCTGCAAGACTTCGGTGCGGACGTCAACTCCCGAATCTATACCGCTTCTGTAGACTGGTCTCCCCATGCGAAGTTCTCGCTTGACTCTGGGTACACTCACACCCACTTGACCAGCGATGCGGTGATCGTTTTCTTCGCTCCTCCGCCGGGAGGTACGGCCAGCGTGAGGACGACCGGGCTGAGCCGGTACTTCGTGCGGGATGATTATGCGTTCTTGAATGCGTTCGTGCAGCTTCATCCCCGAGCGTCTTTATACGCAGGCTACCGCATACACAGGGACCGCGGTCAAGGTGACCGAGTCTCGTCTCCATCGGTTTTGATCGGGTCTTACCCGATACAGTTTTCCTCCCCTGAGTTTCGGCTGGCTGTCAGGCTGCACAACCGGGTCGACTGGAATGTTGGGTATCAGTACTTCGACTTCAAGGAGCGGTTTGTGAACAGACAGTTCTACCAGGCCCATCTGCCCTACACCTCGCTGCGGTTCTACATCGGCCGCGGCAAGGACCAGTAGTGCGCGGTTAGGTGCATGCGCGAGAACTAACGTAGTAGGAAGCGAATGAGACGAAAGGGGGTCCGCCCTCACACCCACATGGCGTGGAGATCGGACCCCTTTTGGTTGAAGACCTGGAGGTGATTGACGGTTGAACGAGACCACCAATAATTCCCTCATAAAGAGCAGCGCCACATCCTGCTGGGGCATCATAAGGGAGGTGGCATAATGTTGAAGAGATTCATACAACTGATCTTGCTTCAATAGAGGATAGACCCAACATAAGGACGTACGATGATAACAGCGATGACCCAGTACAACGACGGCCCTTGAGGTTCGGTTGATGCGCTCTTGAATGGGGACACCACTGCGGCGGTGGAGTTCCACGGCTCTCGAGTTAAGGAGGGGATGTTCGAGGTCCGACCTCGACGGCGCCTCCAGATTACAACAGACAGGGAGGAGACCATGAATCTTTCGATGAAACAGACGATAAAACTTGCCGTGCTTGGGCTGGCGGTTCCGTTGCTCGCGCTGGCCCTCTTGACTTGGTCGCCGTTCCAGGCGAGTGCTTCCCCGGATGCCGCCGCGGTCTTCCAGGCGAAGTGTGCGGCTTGCCACGGACCGGATGGCAAAGGGGAGACGGCTGCCGGCAAGGCGATGAAGATCCGCAACCTGGGTTCGGCGGAAGTGCAGGGTCAATCTGACGACGCGCTCTACGTGATTGTCAGCAAGGGCAAGGGGAAGATGCCCACGTACGAAAAGACCCTGGGCGCGGACACGTGTAGGGCGTTGGTCGGGCACAACAGAACTCTGAAGCACTAACGCTCTCTCGCCGAGGCGTCTTCGATGTATCCGAAGCGCGCTGCGCCCGACGGCAGCTGCGATTCTCGGACTCGCGCCTCCTGTGCTTGCTTATCTAGGCATGGGAGGCGTTCCTTTCCTCAGACGGCGATGCAGACGCCGACACAGTTTTCCCCTCCCATTGTTCGCTCCGCCTTCTTAAAAGAGGGATACGACTGTCTGTAGGCGAGCGACAAGCGGCCATCACGCTGGATTGCGCAAATCCACCCAGAGGAATGGGAAGATTTCCGCCTCGAACGGCCTCTGCGGCTTGAGAGTCCCAGAGTCTTTCAACCTACAAGCGGGAATGAGCATTGCTCTGGTTCTTTAAGGAGTGTAGATTTTCGTTCTTTAAGGAGTGTAGATTTACGGCGGTGCTAAGAGAACCGATGGTTGAACACGCCCATCGCATCTCAAGGCCACAAGGGAAAGTGAAAGGAGAGAGTTTCATGCGAAGAGTACTAATGTTAACAGCTATCATGGCTGCTTTCTGCCTAGGAGCAATCAGCTTTGTTGGCGGGAATAGAGTAGATGCGATGCCGAACTTCAGTCGGAAGCTCGGTGTTCCCTGCTCAACCTGTCACACGACTATTCCGAAACTCAATGAGACGGGTTACAAGTTCCGCGCGGCCGGCTTTCGGATGCCCGAGACTATAGGCAAAGATCAAGAGAAGCCGTTCGAGCTCGGAGACTACGTCGCCGGGCGCATACAGGCCCGCTACGATGCCAGCCGCACCAAGACTGGGCCGGCCAAGACGACGAAGAACTCGCTGACATTTCACGAGGTCACCCTCTACCCGATGACTGGAGCCTGGGGCAAGTACTTTTCCTCACTTATTGAGGCCTCAATCCTGCCAGAGGAGCCGGTCGAACTCGAGAACGCATTCGTGAGGGCAGACTTTGGAAAAGCGAAGCATTTCTATGAAACCCGCGTTGGCATCTTCCATCCCTTTGAGGGATTCGGCGCATCGGACCGCCCGGTGTCTATTAGTCGCCCCTTCTTTCAGACCACTGCGGCGACCTTCAACCAGTCTACCTTCTTCACGCCGTGGAACTTCGACGAGGCTGGGGCGGAGGTGGGCATTGACCATCACCGAACGTCACTGCGCGCGACTGTGTTCAATGGCCTGCTCCTGAAAGACGCGGATGGTACGCTGAAAGCCTTCCCCGCCCAAGGCGGACCGCTCTCGAAGACTGCCGTGTCGCCTGCGCACAACAGTCCTGATGTGCAGCTGTTTGCTAATCAGATAATCCACCAGGATGGAGGAGCCCTATCGGCTTACTACTACCACGGCAGCCTTGGGCTTCCGATAGCCGGAACAAACGACTTCTTCCGGAACGATTTTGATCGTGCGGCCTTCTATGCCAGCTACCCCGTGGTGAAGCAACTGCACCTGCTTGGGGGATTCCAGCACGGGCGGGATCACCTCGCCACCGGTGGAACGTTCAATAGCCGCGGAGCCTTCGTGGAGGGCGATGTGCCCATCAATGAATATGCGACCGCAGGTCTGCGCTACGATTGGTTCGATCCGGCGACCAACAAAGCGAGGAACCAGTTGACAGGGATTACTGCATTCCTGAACGTACCCCTGCAGAACGGATTCCAGTTCATTGCAGAGTATCAGCACAAGGACACAAAGCGTGGACTGCTCCCCGAAAAGAAGGACGACGCTTTCCAGGTACGCTTCGTCTTTATCAAGTAAACTTCTGACGAGAACATCACTCTGTGTCAGGCGGTGACCTCCGGTGTGATACGGCCGGGAGTCACCGCTCAGATGCGGACGTAATAAACTTTGAGTTTGGGAAAGGTAGGCTAAGATTATGAAACGGTCAGTGAGCAAGTTAATAGCCGCGTTGGTGGCGGCTCCACTACTGGGAATGGTGGTTTTACTCTTGAGTCAGGCGCCAGCGATGAGCGCCACCGGTGACGACGGGGCGGCTACCTTCAAAGCGAAATGCGTCATGTGTCACGGTGCCGATGGTAGCGGGGACACCAGCGTAGGAAAGAGCCTGAAGATTCGCGACCTGCGCTCTGGCGAGGTCCAGAGCCAATCTGATGGGCAGTTGCTAGAGATCATCTCCAACGGTAAAGGTAAGATGCCCGCGTATGAAAAGGGTCTCGGCGCTGATAAGTGCAAGGACCTGGTAACGTTCATCCGGGGACTAAAACACTAACGGCTCAGAGCTGCTCAGCGGCAGGCGCTGCAGCTCAGCGACTCCTGCGCTCTTCACCGCGGTTGGCGCAGGAGTCGCGTCGATGGACCTCGAAACGGACTGATCGTGTCAGGTGCCGCTCGCGGCAGCTTCGGCGAGAACACCCGCTCGCCAATGAATAGACTACGCAAGAGGAGCCGTCGCGGAGGGACGAACCTACTGGAGCGCAGACCTCTTTAAGTCCGGGCGAGCCGACTGGGGACGAGAAGGTCGATCTGCCAGCCGGGCCAGCCGGCCACGACTAAGCGCTGGGTCAGGTGGAAGCGGCAGTTTGGAACAGGAAAGGGGGGAGATCGGCGAGTGGCGCAAGATAAGAACGGAGACAGCAGCCAGGAGCAACCGGTTGAACACCCCGGACGGAGGTCGTTCTTCGAGAGGTTCTTCAAAGCGGTCCTTGGCCTGTGGGGAGCAGTCTTCGCCGGGGTAGTCTTGTACTACGTCAAGGCTCCGAGCGGTCTGCAGGCCTTTGAGGAAAAGTCGATGCGGGTAGGGCCGCTCAGCGATCTGAATGTGGGAGAGGCCAGGTTTGTAGCTCACGAGC
>JBGPFL010000349.1:0-5927 GCA_041483295.1 Blastocatellia bacterium
CCGCGAGCGCATTGCAGAGTTTCCGCCTTCGCGCGCGGCGTCCATCTGCGGAGTCAGCGAAGAAGAGATCGTCAACTTCGCACGGGAGTATGCGACCACGCAGCCGGCGGTAATACGGGTGAACTACGGGCTGCAGCGACACGCGGGCGGTGGAATGGCCGTTCGGTCGATCGCCTGCCTGCCGGCGCTTGTTGGGGCGTGGCGCCAGGCGGGTGGAGGCGTGTTGTTATCGACCAGTGGGTTCTTTGAGTTCGACGAAAGAGCCTTGCAGCGGCCCGACCTGATAAAGGGCAATCCGCGTACGATAAACATGTCGCGCCTCGGCGAGGCGCTAACGGAGTCCCGTCCGCCGGTCCGCGCGATCTACGTTTACAACTCGAACCCGGCCGCCGTTGCTCCCGATCAATCGAAGGTGATCGAGGGCTTCAAGCGCGAAGACCTGTTCACCGTAGTACACGAGCAGTTTCAAACCGACACGGCTGACTACGCGGACATCCTGTTGCCTGCCACCACTCAGCTCGAGCATCGCGACATGGTGAAGCCCTATGGCCACTACTATGTCGTCTACAATGAGCCCGCGATTGCGCCTCTCGGCGAGGCGAAGCCGAACTCGGAAGTCTTTCGCCTCCTCGCCGAGCGATTGGGATTCGAGGAAGAATGCTTCAACGACAGCGATGAAGAGATCATCAGACAGGCGCTGAACTCGGGGCACCCGACTCTGGATGGAATAACAGTCGAGCGATTGAAGCAAGAGGGTTGGGCGAGGCTGAATCTGCCTGAGACCTTCGCGCCGTTTGCCGAGGGCGGATTTCGGACGCCATCAGGCAAGTGCGAATTCTATTCAGAGACAATGAAGCACATGGGTATGGATCCTCTACCGGCATACATTCCGCCTCGAGAGTCGCCTGCGAGCGCGCCCCGGCTCGCCGCGCGCTACCCGCTGCAGTTGATCAGCCCCCCGGCGAATTCGTTCCTCAATACTTCGTTCTCTCATCTGCCCTCGTTTTTGAAGAGCGAACAGCAGCCGTTCATCGAGATCAACGCCGCAGATGCCGCGCGGCGGGGAATCAGCGATCGCGCCATGGTGCGCGTCTGGAATGACCGCGGGGAGTGCACTCTGGTCGCGCGCATATCGAATCGGGTTAAGCCGGGAGTCGCTGTCGCGCTGTCGATATGGTGGAACAAGCTCAGTCCGGGACGGGGCAATGTGAATCGCACGGTGTCTCAAGAAGTGACCGATCTGGGCGGAGGGGCGACTTTCTTTGACAACCTGGTGGAGGTTGCCGCAAGCAACGCTGAATGACCGGAATCGTGCGCTGTGAGCCATCCGCTCGAGCGGTTAGTGGGAGTGGAAGGTTGGCAAGGGTTGCGCGCGATCGACCAATCTTGACGGTAAACCAGGTGAGTTCAGAAGGAGATTGAGCAATCAGCCTGAGCGACCTGAACAATTGATTAGTACTCAGTCACCGTGATTGTGACGGACAAAAATGGCGTTCTGAATCCCACCAACGGCAGTTGGTGGATTGTTCAGATCCCGCCTACTCACTTGGTACTGTCTTGACCCGTGTTCGTTCATCTCTCGTGCTCGCCTCGCGACCGCGAGGCGAGCACGAGAGATGAACGGGAGAGGAGGGTCGGTGCCTTCCTCCCTAGTAGGCCAAGTATGAACGAACCACCCACTGCCGTTGGTGCGATTCGGCGAACGCATGTATCAGAACTAAACACAGATGAAAGGTTACATCCTAAGGGCCCTGATCGCTATTGTGACGCTCACGGCCTTGACCTCTGCCCAATTGCCCCCAACGACTGTTCAGAGCCAGAGGCCTTCCCTGAGGCGCGATCAAACTCAGCGCACGCTGGCTCCGAAGATAATTCAGAACGAGGACGAGCGCGCAGGTACTCAAGAGTTGATCGAGATGATCAATCTCCCGAGCGGGGGCGTCCGACGGCGGGCGACCCTTGCATTGGGGCGGATCGGCAGTCCAGCCGCAGTCACGCGGCTGGTCGACAAGTTGAGCATCGATCGCAATCCTGAGATGCGGGCGCTGGCAGCCTTCGCCCTCGGTGAAATCGAGAGCCAGTATGCCGCACCCGACTTGCTCGCTCGCCTCGACCCGACAACCGAGAGCTCGGCGGAGGTGCGCGCGCGAGCAGTGGAAGCGCTGGGCAAGATCGCTTCGAACAAGATTTCAGCGGATGCCCTGGAAAATTCGGGGTCGGATCGATCAGGGATGCCATCGTACACGTGCTGCCCGACCCCTCGCAACCCCCGTCTGAGGACGCAAAACTCATTGCTTCAATGGCGCTCACAGCTCTGCTTCGGATAAAGCAGCCTTCGACCGTCGAGGCTATCGCGGCGCAGCTTCGTTCGCCAAGTCCCGACTTGAGGTGGCAAGCGGCCAACGCGCTGGCGCGAATACGCGAAGGGATCGCCGGGGCCGCGCCCGCGCTTCTGCCTCTGCTGGCGGACAAGGATGCGCTTGTTCGCGCACACGCTGCGAGAGCTGTCTCTCTCACGGCGGACAAGCGCGCAGTCGATCCCTTGATTGGGTTGCTCGGCGACTCCGATGAGCGAGTAGTCGCCAGCGCCATCAACGCCCTGGGCGTGCTTGGCGATTCCCGGGCCGTCGATCCTCTGACAGCACTGGGAACTCGCCTGCTCGTCGGTTATCGCGCGTTCGACCGCGATCAGGAAGGTGTGCCGACGCAACAGAACCTGCTGCTGTTGATCGCCTCCTCGCTGGGAAGCATCAAGGACCCTCGCGGCCTGGCGTTCTTGAAGCCATTTCGCGTGGCGCACGGGCAGATAGGATCGAGCCCTGAAGTCGAAGTCGCGATTGCGAAGTTCGGCGAGGCGGCTTTCTTCGATGTGCCCGAAGCCATCAAGCTGGCGCGCGATGATTGGAGGGCAGTTGCGGCTTACGCGCAGGGGTTGGGCGAGCTTGGCGGCGAGCGGGCGAAGAAGCTGCTGCTTGATCTGCTGTCGGCGAAACTCGACCATCGAGCCGTCTCCGATATTCTGAAGGCGATGAAGCAGGCCAGGGTCGAAGGGCTGAACTCGATTCTTGTAGAACAGCTCAAGGCTCAGGACGTGGTAGTTCGCGCAACGGCTGCTACCTCACTCGCAGATCTGCACGATGATTCGGATGCCGTGATAAAGGCTCTGGGAGAGGCATTCAAGGCGGCGCGCGCCGATAAGGTTAATGATGCGAGGCTGGCGATCCTCGACGCGGCCGACAAGCTCAAGCACCCGATGAGCATTCAGGCGCTTTCCAACCCCACCCGCGATGAGGACTACATCGTGCGCCGCCACGCCCTCGAGCTTCTGCGCCAGGCCAACGAAGAAGCGCTCTCGATGAAGCTAACGGTTGGAAAAGTTGAGACAGGTCACGACAAATCGTACTGGCGTCGAATGGGTCAGTTGGCAGAGTCATCCAAAAAACCAGCCGCCATTATCCACACCCGGAAGGGCGACATCCGGATCGAGTTGTTCGCTTCAGATGCGCCAATGACGGTCGACAACTTCATTCAACTCTCGAAGCGCGGTTTCTACGACGGCCTGACGTTTATGCGCGTGGTTCCCAATTTCGTGATTCAGGGAGGCGACCCTCGAAACGACATGGAAGGGGGGCCGGGCCATCAGATTCGTTGCGAGATCAACCTTCACCCTTACACGGCGGGGGCTGTTGGCATGGCGCTATCAGGGAAGGACACGGGCGGCAGCCAGTTCTTCATCACGCACTCGCCTCAGCCGCACCTCGACGGGGGATACACCGTCTTCGGCCAGGTGGTGGCCGGCATGGACGTGGTCAATAGAATCGCTCGCGGCGACCGCATCGAGCGGGTTGAGATCGTGGAGCCGAAGTAGCGACGTCTGTGATAGAGTACACTAGTTTGGAGCCGGACTATGACGACAACGCAACAGGCGAATTATCTGGACACAATTGAACGCTTGCCGGCCGGCAGCACGCTCATTCTCAACGACGTGTCTTGGGAAGAGTACGAACAACTTTTAGATGATCTCGATCGCGGCGGGAACTCTGGCAAGCGAGTGACCTTTTACGAGGGGAGGCTGGAGATTGTGAGTCCGTCATCCAACCACGAGATGTACAAAGAATTGATCCTTGGGTTCGCTCGGATCATTGCCGATGAAACGGGCTGCGTTTTGGAGAGTCGCGGATCTACTACATTCAAGCAGAAATCATTGGCGAAGGGCGCTGAGCCCGACACCTGTTTCTACGTCCAGAACGCGTCGCGAATAATAGGCAAACGCAAGATTGACTTGAGTGTCGACCCGCCTCCAGACATCGCTGTTGAGATCGACGTGTCGCACGGATCAAAGACCAAACTTTCAATCTACGAGCGCTTTGGAGTGCCCGAGGTATGGAGATACGACGAACGGCGTATGCGAATCTATGAGTTGACGCCGCAAGGGTATGTTGAATCGACGGCCAGCATTACCTTTCCATTCCCTACTTGCGATGTCCTGACTGACCTTCTGGAGCGAAGCAAAACGCTGGGACAGAGTGCTGTTTTGCGCTCGTTTCGCGAGTGGCTTCGAGAGCACACGAAAAGTAATTGATCTCGGACTCTTCTCAGAAGATTACTCCTGACTCGTGACAGAGCTTCAGAACCACCCTTGCCAACTTCAAGCTTGGGCGACTTTCTCAGCATTGGCTGAGGGGGACGATTTCGGTGTGTGGACGTGAGCTGATTGTTTCGAGAACGGTTCAGCCTGGAGGCCAGGTGAGGTCGCGTCCGCCGAGGACGTGTACGTGGAGATGCTGTACGCTCTGACCGGCGCGCTCTCCCGTATTGATCACCACTCGATACCCCGTCTCCGCAATATCAAGCTGATTGGCAACCTTCGCTGCGGTGTAGATCAGGTGTCCGAGTGCCGTCAGATCGAGCTTCGAGGCGTCGTTCAGTGATTCCAGATTGTGCTCTCTCGGAATCAGTAGCACATGAACCGGCGCTTGCGGATTGATGTCCTTGATGGCAACCACCTGGTCATCGCGGTATACAATCTCCGACGGGGTATCTCCAGCGGCGATGCTACAGAATAAGCACTCTTGTTCGGGCATATTGTCCATTGTCCTCGCGTTGGTAATTATCAACCAGCCGTAGCGACAGAGTCAACTTTTTAATTGCAAGGCAGTTTGTCATCTGTCATTGGTCACTTGTCATCTGCAGGGAGCGCCAGTTGCAAATGACCGATGACTAATGGTACGCACGCTTCCAGCGTGGCGGCTTTCGCACGCTGGAAGCGTGCGTACCCAAAACCAGTGACACGGTCAATCCCTGAACCGCTCAATGTTAGCCCCGACGCCCCGCAGCTTTTCTTCGATCTTCTCATAGCCGCGGTCGATGTGATACACGCGGTCGACGATGGTCTCACCCTGGGCGGCCAGCCCCGCAAGCACCAGCGAAGCAGACGCTCGCAGGTCCGAAGCCAACAGCCTGGCTCCCATCAGCGCGCTCGTTCCCTCTACAACGGCCTGATTGCCACTCGTGCGTATGTGTGCGCCCATTCGCAGCAGTTCGGCCGCGTGCATGAACCGGTTCTCAAAGATGGTCTCCGTTATGGTCGACATTCCGTCTGCCAGCGTCATCAGGGCCATGTACTGAGCCTGCATGTCGGTCGGAAAGCCCGGGTGGGGGTGCGTGGTTACGTCCACCGGACTGATACGATCGGCGGCTCGCACGCGAAGTGAGAACGCATTCGGCTGCTCGATGGACACGCCGGTCTTTCTAAGCTTGTCTATAGCCGCAGCCAGGTGCTGCGGATTGCAGTTCACGATCTCCAGGTGACCGCCGGTGATCGCCGCGGCGACGATGAAGGTGCCGGTCTCGATTCTATCCGGAATAATCGTGTGCTCGGCCCCGCCAAGCCGTTCGACGCCTTCGATTGTCACCGTGCTTCGGCC
>JBGPFL010000350.1:0-5926 GCA_041483295.1 Blastocatellia bacterium
CATCAGCGAGAAATGGGAGGTGACTACTCGGACCGCGCCGAGCCCCGCGACCGATCCCATGCATGCGCCGATGACCGGGACTTCGGACAGTAACGCGACGACGATATTCCACGACGGATTTGCGGGCACATAAGTTCGCTGCATCGTCTCGAGCGTCTTCACGCTGCCGCCCCCGCCGGTGCCGTCGACCAATCTGATGATGGGCAAGCGAAGTTCACGCGCCAGGCTTTCGGCATAGCCGGCTTTATCCCCGATGCGAGCATCGGCGGCGCCGCCACGTACGGTGAAATCGTCGCCGGCGACCACAACCCTTCGGCCATCAATGCGTCCGGTGCCCATCACGAAATTCGACGGCACGAACGAGACCATCTGTCCGTCCTCGTAGGTGGCTTTGCCGGCAAGGGCCCCAGTTTCGTGGAACGAACCCGGGTCCAGCAATCTATCGATGCGTTCACGCACGGTCAGTTTTCCGCTCGCGTGTTGGCGCTCGACATTAGCCGGCCCGCCCATCTCCTTTGCCAGTTCGACGCGGCGTTTGATCTCTTCGATTTCCGGTTCCCAGGTCAAAGAGTTTGCCTCCCGCTGAGTGCTGAGTGAAAAGTGCTGAGTGAAAAGTGAAAAGTGCTGAGTGAAAAGTTCACTCAGCACTTTTACTCAGCACTTTTTACTCAGACTGCTTCTATCTGGCCGCTGTGGTTTCAGCCCTGAGATTTTGACTGTCGATCGTGTAATCCAACCACCCGATCATCATCTCTTCCCAGGTCTGCGGTCCCCAACGCACTTCCTTGGTCGGGTCGGGATTGAACTTGTTCCGCTCGGAGTTGTCGTGGTGAGCTAGACAGTCTATCCGGCTGCCCTTCGGCGCCGCTATCGGCTCCTTCAGTAAGTATGTGAGCTGCCAGTTGAAGTCATAGCGCGGCACGCGCAACACAACCTTCGAAGTCCCGTCCGGATAGACCAGCTTATACTCGAAGTCCTTGCCGCGAACGTGCATGTGCGGCATGAAACTCACGATATGGCTGTCTTCCTTGAAGGTGAACGATGACTTCGATTCGTAGTTCGGCTCGCCGGGCGGTATCGCCAGATTGCCGAAGACGGCCCCGGTAGTGATGACGCGCTTTTCAACCGGCTCCTTGGAAAAGTAGAGCCCGACGGCGGTTCGGTCCTTTGAGGCCTGGCCGTTGGTCGTGTAGTGCATCTGGAAGATCAACACCGAGCCCTTCTTGATCAACTTGGCCTGGCCCGGGTTCAAGTGCAGCGGGCTCATCCCGGGCGCCCATCCTATGAGCATCCCGTCTGGATTATTGCCTCGGTTGCCGGGCTGTCCCTGGCCCTGTCTGGCTGCGGTCTCTTCTCCGCCTGTTCTTTGTCCGCCGCCGAAACGAATCTCACCTGCCGGCGGCAAGGGCCCTTGACCCGGCTCGCGCACGCTGACGATGACGTGATGGACGACCGCGGGATCTCCTCGCTTGATCTCAGCAAACTGGACGTACTTGTCCTCGGTGAAGTTTGTCGGCACGGCGAAATGCCTGTAGGCCACGACGCCATCCGAGGGCACGCTCGCCTCTTCAGTCATCGCCAATATCACGTCGGGCTTGCCCAGCTTCCACCCTTCGACTGGGAAGTTGGGAAGGGCGGGCATGTCCTTCGCGTCACCCTCTTTTGCGCCGCCATCGACCCACGCGACTATGGTATCGATCTCCTTCTGAGAGAGGCGACGTTCGTTGGAGAACTCGCCGTAGTGCGGGTCCGCCAGCCAGGGTGGCATTACGCGTTGGACTACTGCTTCGCGAATCGATCTTGCCCAGGGCCGTGCGTCTTTGTAAGTGAGCAATGGCATCGGGGCTATTTCGCCTGTGCGATGGCAGGTAACGCAGTTCCTGTGCAGAATCGGCGCAACGTCTTTGGTGAATGTAACCGCAGACGGTCCCCCATTGGCGCTACCGGACCATTGGACCGCGAAGAGCACGGCTATGACCAGGCAAAGGCCGAAGCAGAATTGGCAGGCACGTTTCATACAGACTCCCTCCGTGTATAGGTTCGCGGGTTTTGGCTCCACTGTTGACAATACAGGAACAACTAGAAAGCCGGTAGACTAATCGCGGGTATGAACCCGCCTCGTATGAATCTCGCGAGCCGCGTGCCTTCCTGCGCCTTCAAAGGCGGCCTCGCGCAAAAGCCGATACGATTACTTCCAGCTGCGGGTTACGTTGGTTAATGTAGCTTCTTGCCATGCCAACTGTCAAACACACAAACACAAAGAATGCCTTAGGCTTTGGCAGAATAACAGGTCGCGGAGGCGCACAGACGCTTAGTTCAGGTTCATAACGAATGTTCTGGTTATCGCGTTGCTGAATCCCGCAGCCCCTCTGTTCTGAATCGTCACTCGTACCGGTCCGGGACTGAACCCCTCCGGCACCCGCACCACCAAACGACCGGGCATGGACAGAGAGTAATCGTCGTAGACAAGCGTGTAAGTGACGCCGCCTTGCTCAAACTGAATACGACGGAAGTTCGGGTTGTAGTCAAGGCCGGTTGCCTGGATTGCCACGTACTTTCGTCGTGGATCATACTCTCGAAATTCGAGGCCGGCACTTAGAGCCCTCTGACGCAGTGAACTCAGTTGGCTGATGTCTTGCCGGCTCGCCTCGCTCACATCGCTCACGACAGGCGGAAGCACCTCGTCGACTATCTCAATCGGGACGCCATCGCTCATCCCCCCTTCCTCGCCCCGCGCGGGATTGTAAACCCGGACCAGCACTTTACCGGTCAGTTCCCCGCCAACTCTCACAATCAGCAGCGCGGGACCGGATCGGAAGGGTAATCCTTGCTGAAGAGCGCTGTTGATCTCGGGCTTCAACTCGATTCGCCGGCCGTCTTGCGATAACCACAATCGCGTTCTTCGGATCGGGCCCGAGCTTCTGCGCGCTATCAACCGAGAGTTCGACAGCCTGGCCTGCTCCAATGCGGCCAGGGAAGAGGTTGTTAATCTGCGGCCTGGTGATCTCTGGGGCGTCGCGCCCGGATGAAGGATCACTCACGACACCGATGGCATGGCCCGGCTCGCTTAACTCACCGCGAGATCTAACTCGTGCCTCAATCTCAACCGGCCCGGCCGAGAGTTGTTCCGGCGCTCTCACAGTCACACGATATCTGAAGGGCGCGATGACGGCGGAGTCACCCGTGGAACTGACTCCTCCAACCCGCTTAACCCGCGCGGTGACTTCCTGAACAAAACCACCCTGGCGAAAAGTGATTAGCACGGCCGAGTCTGGTGTCTGCGGCCGAATACCAAATGCACGTTGGAGGGCAGATTCTGGAAGATCTCGCTCGCACAATGGCAGCCAAGGGAGAAGCCGAATTCACCGACGCGTGGCATCAGGCCTTTGACAATCAAGAGCCGCCGCTTGACGCTCTCCGCAACCTATTGAAGAAGCCGGATGAGTAGATTCCAAGGCTCGTTGAGCGATTGATCGAAATTACCGGGCAACGCTGAGACTCGCAACTTACAGAGAACCGTCGAAGGGTATTGCCATACCCCTCGATGAATCAAGGGCTCAATGAGAACCGGCGTTGCCGCGACCTTGAGTCCCAATTCTCATTGCACCCTTGTTGATTGATGATCATCGGTTGTGGACACGCGTGAAGCAAAGTGATATTAATTCTCCGGCGGAATCCGAACTCGATCGAAACAGTCGCGTATCGTTACTGCGTTGCATCAGCGACAGTGGAGGCTGAGGTTTCTCGCGTCGTGACGCTCGCGCTTCGAGTCCAGGCGGTTCCACCACAATCCCTTTATGTTCCTCAAACCTCGTTGCAAAGGAAGGGCCCCCTCTATGCGACACACATCCACTAAGCTCTCTCTGATTCTGCTCTCTCTTCTCTTTGTCCAGGCGGCCTATGGCCAACAGCCATCCGACAGTAAGCCCAACCCGTCCGGCTATCATTTGCTCAAGAAGATCGAAGCCGGCGGAGAGGGCGGCTGGGATTACCTGATTGTTGACACGCCGGGAAGGCGCCTGTATGTCTCTCGATCCACCCGCGTGATGGTGTTCGACGCCGACACCGGCGCAGCGGTCGGAGAGATTCCCAATACGCCCGGCGTGCATGGCATCGCAATAGCCGCGGACCTCGGCAAAGGCTTCACGAGCAACGGCCGAGACGGGTCGGTCACCATCTTTAATCTGAAAACACTGAAGCCGACGGGCCAGGTAAAGGTCGGCACGAACCCGGATTGTATTATGTACGATTCCGCAACTCACCGTGTGTTCGCCTTCAACCGCGGCAGCTCGGACGCCACGGCTATCGACGCAGCAAGCGGTTCTGTGGCGGGTCTCATCCCACTGGGCGGACACCCCGAGTTTGCGGTAGCCGATGGCAAGGGCATGGTCTACGTCAATCTCGACGACAAGAGCGAAATAGTGGCCATCGATTCCAGCGCCCTCACAGTAAAAGCGCGATGGCCCCTCGCTCCTGGTCAAGGTCCTTCAGGTCTCGCTATCGACCAGAAGACCCGAAGGTTGTTCTCGGTGTGCGGCGGCAACAAAAAGATGATCGTAATGAACGCCGATAACGGTCATGTCGTCGCTGAATTGCCGATTGGCGGTGGCGTTGATGCAGCAGCATTCGATCCCGAAACGAAGCTCGCGTTCAGCTCGAATGGAGAAGGGACACTCACCGTTGTGCATGAGGACTCAGCCGATAAGCTCAGCGTCATAGAACAGGTCCCAACCCAGCGCGGCGCTCGAACGATGGCGCTTGATCCAAAGACTCATAAGGTGTTTCTGGTGACAGCCCAGTATGGCCCGCCCCCGGCTCCGACGCCCGAGCGGCCCAATCCGAGACCGAGCGTGGTACCCGGTAGCTTTGTGATACTGGTATTCGGAAAGTGATCTGATGCAGAACGGGGTCGCGCGGATTCATTCGCGAGGCTTGCTTCCAAGTAGTATCGCCCTGCACCCGGTACACCGGTAGACCTTTGCTCCGCTCTCTGAGCGATCACGCCGGCATCGCTTGTGGCAATCGGGGCAGATTCTGGTCAGCAAGGTGTCCATGCCCAATGCTGCAAAGGCTAAGAACATGATCACAACTATCATCGAAGATGGAAGTATCTCACTCATGTGTCACCTGTCTGTGTGGAACACTAGACTGGGGGCCCGGGTCCACAATGAGACTGTTAACTACTTTGCGTACTCGTTCTTGAAATTGAGAATACGCACCATGTTCCAGCGGTAATTCCGATCAGAACTCAGTCGGTTGCTCCGCTTCATCTTTTGGGCAACGCCTCTAACGCGAATGAGGCTTCAGCAGAGAAGCGCCCTATTTCACGAATCGAGATGAAGGTTCTGACCCTTCGTTACATTCGCGCCATTGTTGCAATAGAGGGGGCTTCACGTTTCTTCGTCCGTGATCTCGAAGCTCATCGAAATCGTGGCCGCCGCACTGAGCATGCCGGACACGCTGCAATACTTGGTCTCGGACAGGTGGATCGCATCGGCGACGGCCTTCGAGTCCAGGCCACGGCCGCGCAACCGGTGCACGACCTCGATCTTTGTATAAATGCGCGGGTGCTCCGCCCTACGCTCGCCTCGCACCTCGATCTCGTAGCTGGTCACTCGCTGCCGCTTCTTCTCCAGGATTGAGACAACATCGGCGCCGGAGCATCCGCCCAGCGCCATCAGTATCAACTCCATCGGAGTCGGAGCAGTAACATTGTCGTGAGCGAAGCTGGTGACGATAGAGTGGCCGCTCGGCGATTCGGCTACGAACTCCTCGGCGCCTGCATAACGCAGCCGCGAAATCTTCGTATCGATCTGTTGTTCGTTGGGCATGATTCAACCCGAGATGGGCGAATCATAGCATGAGACTGAGGAAACGAAAATTGGCCGCAGATGAATAAGACCTCCCCGTACGGGTAAGGGGATGA
>JBGPFL010000351.1:0-5926 GCA_041483295.1 Blastocatellia bacterium
CGGTCCTCGGCAATGCACCAGACGTCATTGCTGGCGATCCCTTCAGCAGTTGTGTACGTAAGGATCTGTGGCTGGTCCGCCGTGGGGTCATCAATCCGGCCCAGACCACCTTTGCTACTTGCGATCCACAGCCGCCCTTTGCTGTCGACGAATAGCCGGCGACTGACTCCGATGGGAATTCCATCCGCCGAGGTGAAAAGCCGGAAGCGTCCATTCGAGTAGCGAGCAACCCCGGCTTCGTTGAGCGCTACCCACAGATTCCCCGCACCATCTTCGCAGTAAGAATCGGCGAATTCCCCGATCGGCGGCATACCCTCAGCCTCTGAATATGCGTGTAGAATAGCCGTTCGCCGCTCCCAACGTAACAGTCTCTTTTCGCCTCCAACCGAAATCCAGATATCCCCGTGGCTGTCTTCATACGCGGAGAATCCGCGACTGGCCAGGGGACCGCCTTTGATAGTATAGAGAGCTTCGCGGGGCGGGCGGGTAAGCTCTTGCACGCTGCCCGTTACAGGAAAGCGCCACAATCCAGCGGTTGTAACCAACCACCATTCTCCGTTCTTGTTCTGCGGAAGAATCAGCCAATCGTAAGAGGCGCCTTGTTTCGGAAGTTTGAGCTCGATGGAAGAAAAGCGCCGGCCATCGAACCTACTGACAAACGCTCGCGGCGGCGACCTCGTCTCAACGCAAACCTCACCGGACTGCGATTCAATGATGGAGACTACATCGCGAGCGCCGAGGCCGTCTGCTTCAGTATAAGTGGACAGTCCTCCTCTCGATACTTTGACCGCGCCGCCCGCTGAACCGATCCAGAGAGTGCCGTCCGTATCTTCGGCTAGACTCCACACTCTCGGATCCGCCAGGATTTCAGCTCCCAAAAAGCTTTTGATTTTCCGACCAGTGTCATCAGTCCCCGGCGTCATTTCCCACAGCCCGCAGTCAGTCCCTATCCACAGTCTGCCGTCGTGGGATTGATACAATGCCGCTACCTGCGCACAAGTCAGCCCCTCTCTGAGCGAATAACGTCGTGCGACTATCGGTCCGTTTATGTCCGCGTCGCGGACTATCCGGCATAGCCCCCCATATCTGTCCCCGATCCAGAGCCGGCCTTCTCGATCTTCGACGATCCCCATTATGATGTTGCTTGATAACCCGTTTCTTGTAGTGAATCGCTCGGCATGTCCATCACCAAATCGCCTGTAGAGTCCGCTATCCGTGGTGACCCATAGTATCCCCCGTCCGTCTTCCAGTATGTCTCTTACTATGTGGGTCCGCGGTTCGTTTTTCGGCATTCCAATATCCACGTAAAGGAATCCTACCTGGTCCCCCGCCTGCTCTACTCGATATAGACCCTGCCACGTGCCGCACCAGATCGTACCGGCGCGGTCCTGATACAGAGTTCTGATTGCCGAAGCTCTTCGCTCATCGCCGGGCCGGTACAGTGTGAACATCGGCTGAGCATTTCCACTGCTTTGAAAGCCGAGCGGCGCCTGCCGTCCGGCCAAAGGCATCCCGCGAGGGTCAAAGCGGCACAAGCCTTTGCCGGTCGCTATCCAATAAGCGCCGTCACGACTCTCTAACAGATCGTTAACCTCGTTGTCGGGCAAACCTTGATCGACGGTATAGCTGGTGAAGCTATAGCCGTCAAACCTAGATAGTCCTTCTTCAGTGCAGAACCACAAGTACCCGCGCGAGTCACGTACAATACGGCTGATCCTGTTGCTGACGAGCCCGTCTGCGGTTGTGTAGGTCTTGATCGGGAGGTGTTCTGCTTGAACCGAAGGGGTTGTGGTTAGACAAAGCCCAAGCGGCAGGAGCCAGGGCCAGACCACCGCCATCTTTCTGACGCTGCACACGCTCATACTGGAACACTCAATCGAGCGGTCTACCGGCAATGGATTCTAGTTCAATGCAACGAAATCCATAAGGCAATCTTGATTTGATCACGCGGGGTCCACGCTCGAGTTCAGGCGGTGGGACGAATTCAACCACGTCTCGTTGTCGCCTTTCTGGTTTAGCTCCGCGCCTATGCCTTCGAGTCGAAGACACCGCCCCCGAGGTCGCGGCGCTGTCAAACTTCTCTAGCGCTTCTACCTTGCGGACATCTGTGGGTTTGGTATCCTTCTCGAGCAATGAGAATTCGCTATGTTTATTCGACGAGCCGCTGTGCGAGAAGGGAGCAATGAAACCCCTATGACCATCGAACGCTTCAGGGTGGGTCCGCGCATGAGCCAGGCCGTGGTCCACGGCAATACGGTCTATCTGGCGGGCCAGGTAGCGGAGGACGCGAGCGCGGACGTGGCCGGCCAGACCCGACAGATCCTGGCCAGGATCGACAGCCTCCTCGCTGAGAGCGGCACTGACAAATCGAGGCTGCTGTCGGCCAACGTGTGGCTCTCCGATATCTCGACCTTCGACCAGATGAATGAGGTGTGGGATGCGTGGGTAACGCCTGGCAACCCGCCCGCGCGCGCCTGCGTCGAGAGCAAGCTCGCGCGGCCGAATCTTAAGGTGGAGATCATGGTAGTGGCGACACGTTGAGCGGTGCGACGAGTGCAGCGAAGCTTCGTAGCTGTCTGCCTCAGGTCGAGGCGCGTGGTTGTTGCCGCTCGCAAGACCTGGATGCCTCGACGAGAACATGAGCGAACGCTGGATTGAAGCCGAGCTATCGTAGTGGCTCCTCATCAACGGTCTGATTGAGCCAAAGACGGGAACGCCCTGCGTGCGCCGTCGCAGCCGCAGGGTTCGCTGGCGTGACCGAGCGCGCGTTTACTGCGTCGGTGAGCGCCTGCATCTGCGGCGGGTTCAGCTCCCCAAGTCTGCGTATGTACTTGGACAGGTAGCGTGTCTGCGCTCAACGCGCGCTACGTCACGCCTGAACGAACCATCTGTGAGGGGAGCCACCCTCCGTCACTAAGGTATCGGCGGCTGGTTATTCTGCGAGCACTGTGTCTGGCAGTTGCTGGCGCGCTCGCTAGCCTCCTTGAAGCACTGCTGCTTTTGCGCGCAATCGGCGATCTTCTCGCACACCTTGTTTTCGGAGAGCAGCGTCTCGGTACAGCGCTTAGCGCAATCGGCAGCACCCGAATCATAGGGATTCTCCCAGAACTCGTCGGCGCCGAAGAACTTTTCGAGCGGCGAGCCGAACAGGTGGCTGCTAACCATCCGGCCCTTGAACTCAAGGTCGCTGTTGCGCTTCTCCAACGTCGCGACCTTGGCCTCAAGCGCGGCAACTCTCTTGGCGGTCGGATCATCGGTGGACCGATTACAGCCGGTGCATGACAGCAGCACGCCGACGCACAAAACTAAAACAATCGCTTTCATGGCTTCTTCCTCCTGTGTTGGTTCGGTTGACTATAGACCTTCTGCCGGTTGTTTGAAGACTGGGTCTCGCCAAACGAGGGATGAAGCGAGCGACAGTTCGCAAGCGTTCAGGCACCAGCAGTTTGAGCGATTCTCTCGAAGATGACTCCTACTTTCCTGGCCTAACATTGCCTCGCTGCCCAGGCCGCACACCATCAGCCTACGGACCCGACGTTCGTGCTGGCCTGACAGTCTTTCGCTAATGGCTCCTGCGCAACGGCAATGGTCAGAGCGCGATCACTCGACGTCGAACACCCATCGGCAGGTATCTCCCTCGCGAGAAATCGTAAAATTGGAGGAGAAAGCGTTAGCTCCCTGGACGATCCGCATAGTGCCCTCACCATTGACAGCCTCGTCTACCTCGACGATGACGCGTCGGACGCCCCTGCCAGGCTTCGTGATGTTAGTCTGAACAGTCCCGCCGGATGGCACCGTTACGAGCTCAGCCACCTCAAGGTCTCTGCCGAGGTAGTAGACCGTTGCGGTTGCATTGTCGTAGCTCGCGTTATTGATCTCTAACATCCAGGGTTGGTCCCGCTTTAACGTACCCTTGAATTCAGCTTGCGCCGGGATGTATGCCGACATCACCAGAGCGAGTGCTGCGAGTGTGCAAGTAAGTCTCTTCATCATCGTTTCCTCCTTATCTGATTAACATGGATGTGCGTGTGTGTAGACACACGAGTCACAGATTGTTGTCTTGCGTTTTCTGTGTCATTTGCCCGCGGCGCTTTTTCATCTGCCGCATCATCTCCGAATCGCGAACCCACTCGATGCCGCGCTCTGTGGGCTGACCGCAGGCTTCCGGGCTTCTGAAGACAATCGACAAGTCGCGATCAATATCTATCAGCGAGTTGCCTAGTCAGCACCTGCTCCAGTTCCACCGTGGCACTGGCCGAAGCTTTGATGTTCGGTCTGGGTGGGCCTGCCGACGAACACAAAACCGACTGGATGTTGATTAAGACTGCCGTACCAGTCAAATTCCACGCTGTTAGGGACGCCCACCACAAAAAGATGGTTATGTGGACTGCAGGTGCCGATGCATCCCCGCTCGGAGATGATGCGAGCAGGCCAGGGACCATCGCTGCTCGTGCAAACATAAGGGGGCGGTTTCACGCTCGAGTTTCTCAGGGCAGCGACCGACTGGAAGATGGCACGGTCCGTGAGCTTAAACCGCGTCACCGTGACCTTCCCCAAGAACAATGCCGAGTCAAGAGCATTTCCAACCACCAAAGGCGAACAAACCGTGATCGAAGTCGTAATTGTCGCGTCGTAAAAGGTGACCGACGCGTCGGCAGCACACGGCGGATGTGGTGGCCCCTGAGATGGCGCGGGAGCGAGTTGCCGAGTCTGGGTGGCGAGCAGTTGGGAGTCAGGAACGGCCCGCAGAATCACCGCCGCTTCGTGGGACAGTTCGTTGAGTCCCGCCACTCCCCTTCCCTGGGTAAGCGTCCGCTCGCTATCAATCTTCGTTCCAGCTTGCTTCGTTGATTGCGCCGGTGCAAAGCCAATCAACAGCATCAATGTCACAAACGAACAGATGATCACTCTCATTGGTACTATCCTCCATTAACCTGGTTTCTCAACAACGCCGCGACGATCCACGGTCTTCTCCTCGCCGGTCGTCTTGCGTTTTTACCGGAGTGGAGTAAACTCCCGGTCAGGTTAGCAGCCAGAGCCAGGAGTTTAGTCCTCCAGCCGACATTCAATTCTTTTGAATGCCGATAGAGGAAGTTGTCGAACCTTCCCAGATATTACCGGCCGCCGGATATTTTTCTCGGGGCGGGCCTAGCCAACCGGAAAAGGGGTGCTCTATGGGGCGCGTGTTCTCGTACTCACTGGCTTTGAGCATCAGCCTCATCGGCCCTGTCTTCTCGCAGGTTCAATTCTCATCTTCAGTTCTGAATTCTCCTCAATCGTCAGTCGAGACCGCCGTGCGTGCGGTGGTGGAAAACTATTTCGCGCTCTACGCCGCGAAAGACCTGGATGGGGTGATGAGCCTGTGGAGCGCAAAGTCGCCGGACTATGCGTCACTCAAACAGAATTGGCAGCGGCAGTTTGCAACTGAGGACTACCGCTTGAGCTCTCCCAGGATCTCGCGGGCCAAAGTAGAAGAAGGAACGGCCAGCCTGCGGGCAACGGTTGATCTCACGGCGACCGACCTGAAGAACAACCAGAAGCGCGAGCAGCAGATAGTGCGCAACTTTTCGCTGATCAGGGAGGATGGAAAATGGAAGATATGGAGGTATGCGCCGGCTGCGAATGATCTGGCCGAAGCGCTGGTGAACGCAAAGACAGAGGCGGAGCGGGCGGGCTTGCTGGCGGATGAGGGAGAGTTGGTGACGGTTGAGTTGGTGGGTGCGCTAAGCAGCCAGGGCGACCGGTTTTACAATCAAGGAGGTTACCAGCAGGCGCTCTCTATCTACGGTCTCGGGAAAGTGCTCGCCGAGAAGATTGCTGACCGGGCTGGCCTTGCCCTCGCCCTCAACAACATCGGAAGGGTCCACATTCGCCTAGGCGTCAACGCGAAGGCGCTGGAGTCCTACCAGCAGAGCCTGGCGCTTAG
>JBGPFL010000352.1:0-5871 GCA_041483295.1 Blastocatellia bacterium
ATGATGCCCAGCTGCGAAGGTCCCGCCCCAATCGAAGCGAGGAACGCCGGCAGTACCCAATACGCCATTTCGCTCGCCGTGTCGTTCAGCAGCGAGGTCAGCCCGAAGGCGTAAACGTTACGGGGCGTGTTTTTCTGGGGAGGGGATGCTACCGCCATGTTGTCGAAAATACCACGGGGAAGGGGTTGACAGGCCGATCATGCCGGGTTCGCGTGACCTCTGACCTCTGACCTCTGACCTCTGACCTCTGACCTCTGACCTCTGACCTCTGACCTCTGACCACTGACCACTGACCTCTGACCTCTGACAGCGAGCGCCCTCATTGATTTTCATCTTTCGGCAATCTGTCCACAGCGGCAAGAGTCCGCCGGTTGCTCTCCCAGTAGAGCATGCCAACCGCGGCGTTGTAGTCGACCCAGACATACTCGTCGTGCTCCAAATGATCGATCTCTACTCTCCCATGCCGCACAGGCAGCGCGAAACAGACCTCTTCATTGCGCGTGACACCCGGAGCGTATTTGGGTCGCCACTGCTCTGCGATCTCGAAGACGTTCGTTACACCAAGGTCGATGAGTTCATTCTCTGGCACACTGAACCCGGTCTCCTCAAGCACCTCCCTCACGGCTGCCTGCTGGTGTGTCTCCCCGTCTTCGAGCGAGCCGGTGACTGACTGCCAGAACCCGCCGTGACTCGGAACGCGCCTCAGCAACAAATAGAGACGTTCCCCTGCGCGCTCCGAAAACACGACAACCTGTACCGAGCGCGGCTGCTTGTAGGGCATGGCGAATAGTCTACGCACCGGATCTGTCGAGCCTCAAGTCGGCATCGCGCTTGAAAGCCGGCCAGCCCCGTAATAATATGCCGACGCGTTCTCACTCCCACCATGCCAACAATCTCAACCATAGCAATCGTCATACCAGCGCTCAATGAAGAAGAGGTCATCGCGCGAACAGTCGCCGCAATTCCACGGGAGTTGCCCTGTGAGGTGATTGTGGTCGACAACGGCTCAACTGATCGGACCGCCGAAGAAGCGCTGAAGGCCGGGGCTCGCGTAGTGTCGGAGCCCATGCGGGGCTATGGGCGCGCGATGCGGCGGGGCGCGGAAAGTCTATCCGCAGACTGTGAGATCGTCGTCCAGATGGACGCCGATCTGTCGGATGATCCCGGCGAAATACTGCTTTTGTTAGAGCCTATCCTCGAAAGAGACTACGACCTCGTCCTGGGTTCGCGGCTGCTCGGCCAACGCGAGAAGAACTCGATGACTCCGGCGCAAATTCTAGGATCAAAGCTCGCGTCGCTGATGATCCGACTGATCTATGGAGTGCGGTATACGGATATGGGGCCGTTCCGCGCGATCAAGCGCTCAGCCCTGAGTTCACTTGAAATGAGTGAGGAGACGTACGGCTGGTCGATCGAGATGCAAACTAAGGCGGCTTCTCGCGGGCTACGAGTCACAGAGATACCTGTGACCTGGCGCAACCGCGCGGCGGGCGCCTCCAAGGTCGCCGGCACCGTATCGGGGTCAGTCCGAGCCGGCGCCCGAATCGTGTGGACGATTCTGAAAGTGTGGCGACAAGAGCGCCGCACTCGATCAGCGCCGCACCCAACCAGTTAAGACTCTATAGAGACTCAGAATGGTCCCGCACAACGACGACGACGTGCGCAACGGAGCGATCATCGGCGGCTATCAAGGGGTACAAGGGGCTCGCGGTGGCGTATTTGGATTGCTGTGTGAGGATGACTCGAGTTCTACCAGGCTCAGGCCACTGCGAGCCCCTTCTGCGGTCAGAGGCGGAGACGAGATCCGCGCTGTCAGGTGAACAGCCCGACCGCTGGGGCCGTCGAACCTATTTCTTGGCGCCGAGGACTGAATCCTTTGCAGCTTTCGCAACGCGAAACTTGATGACTGTTTTGGCCGGTATCTTGATCGTCTCACCGGTGGCCGGGTTGCGACCGTCACGCGCCTTGCGCTGCTGCTTGACCAACTTGCCTATTCCTGGAATCGTAAACTCGCCGGCTTTCTTGGCTTCGCGATAGGCTATCCCGGACAAGCTCTCGATGAACTGGGCCGCGATCTTCTTGCTCGTCCCGGTCGCTTCAGCTAATTCTGCCGTAAGCTGCGTCTTGGACATCTTCTTGGCTGCTGCTTTTGCTGTTGACATAGAATCCTTTGTGTCTCTTTCTGTCTTGGTCTCTGTGCTCATTGCACAGGGTATGTATTAAAAAGGTTGAGAACAGCAAGCGGCGCAGAGCCCCAACCACCATCACCCGCCTACCCGCTTGGTTCCAAAAAGAAACCCCCGCTCGGCCGCCCCGTTCGAGTCAGCAAGGCAGGGGGTTTTCTTCGACGCGAAGATTACTACACTAAGTTAAAACATGCAACTAAAAAAGTTTCAAAAGTGCCCATTTTTATTAGGTGAAATCGACATTCCAGTTTCTCCGACATGCAGATGTGCACTACAATCGCGCTGACCTCGACTCGTTGACTCAGCACTCGGATCGGTGAGACAATTCATTTGGCATTTCCCCTGCAGGTGCCCCGGAACACAGAACGGGCTGCGTGTTGTCCATCTCAGAGAACGGAGCGGCCTCGAGAAGCGAGAACCAATGGAGTCAATCAACCAAAATAGGCTGGAATCAGAATCAGCCAACCCTTCTCTTCGATGGAATGTGGGAATGGAGCGCCGCCAGGTCGCGCTCTACGTGGCGCTCGCACTTATCGGCGGATTCGCGGCCGGGTTCGCAACTTCCAGGTACGCAACCACGACAGCCAATCAGCAGAAGTCTCTGGTTGGGACGTCCCGCGAAGCAGCCACGCTCGCGGGTGCGGCGGTAGTGACCGACACAAAGGACATCGCGAATCCAAATTTTCACCGGGTTACCAGAATAGTGAGGGCTGACATTATCGAGGTCGAAGACATCGGTCCGGTGCAGATGATCGGGATTGAGACACCCGATGGAAAGACTCCCAAAGAGATCTACGGACCCTATGCGGAGAAGGCCCGCGCATTCGCTGAGTCCTCTCTGGTCGGGCAGAAGGTGCGGCTCGAGTTCGACACTGCAAACGCATCCACCGGGAACAAAGGCGCCGCCGAACAGACGCTCGCCTACGTCTACACGCAGGATGGCACGCTGTTCAACGGTGAGATGATCAGGCAAGGCCATGCATTTCTGCGCGATATTGAGCCGTTTCGCTTGATCGATGAGTTTCGGGCGTTCGAGCGCGAGGCTATGCAAGCCATGCGCGGCATATGGGGATCCAACGGTTCGAACCCGGCGAACCCAACTATCGCTTCTACGCAGCAGTCGCCTTCGACTAGTCCAACCGCCAGGGACGACAAGTCGAAGAAGGTCAGCCCGCTTCTCCCTTCCGATCTCGGCCCGAACGTGCCCGCTCTGTCGGGGCCGGTCTCGCCATCTGAACAGACCGTCTTTGTCTCAGGGGCAGACCGCACCTATCACAGGGCAACCTGCGAATACCTGGGCAAGAAACACCAGGCCATACCTCTCTCGCAAGCAAAAGCTGAAGGCTATACCTCCTGCAGCCGTTGCTTCGCCTCGACTGTCATGAGGGCGCGGTAAATCACCGGGATCATCCACAGATTACGCAGATGCCGCAGATGAACATCCCGACAAGTGGATTGAAAGACCCGCAGGTGCGCACTCCAACAATTCGGTCGTTACATCTGCGAAATCTGCGACGTCTGCGGATCGATCTCGCCTGATTCTATTAGAAGAACTATTGACGGATGGTTTATACTGTTGCCGGATTGCCCAGACAGGATTAAAGCTCCGGACACCCCTCCGGATTGACTACGCCCCATAGGGATAACAAGAAGTCATGCATTCAACGCGATTCGGGCGACGTTACTTTGCCCTCTTCATCGCAGGTGTCTCGCTACTCGTGCTTTTCGAAGGTAGCCTTGTCGCAGGCGCTTCACCAGTAACCCGGAGGGAACGATCCCGTTCAATATCTCCATCATCGCGCGGAAAGACCGTGAGACCCACCCCCGGGTGCAGTTCTTGCAGCGGCGCCACAGCGGCGACTAGAGGGAAGTCGGCCCTGAGCCGCCGAGCAAAGAATGCGACTTGCCATCCGAAGGGTTATGTTGATCCACACATCTCCAAGAACTTCAGCGCCGCAATGGTGAGCATGAGACGATCGGGTATCACACCTAAGATCACCAGCGCATGGCGTTCCAGCGAAGATCAGGCCAGACTCCACAGTTGTTCCCGGAGCCCGCACTGCAGAAGAGCGAATCCTGGCCTCTATCGCGCGTCGCCGCCCGGACACTCCATGCACGAAGCCGCATTCGCTGTGGATATATCGGGAGTAGCAGCGGGTCCTCGCGGCGCCAAGCGGCTCACTCCACATGGGCGACGAATCGTTCAGATCATGCAGCGCAACGGGTTCAAGTGGCGCTACGGACTGGCAGACCCCGCTCACTTCGAAGCTGATCCAAGAAGGTATGGCTACCGTACGGTCAAGCAAGCCATCAAGCGGACTCAAAACACTTGCCAGGTCAGACTGGCTTCCGCGTCGAGCGCGTCGCGGAAGACCTACAACAAACCGAAGCCTCAGTCTCGAGAAACCTTGCGCACATCAGGAAAGTCCTCGATTCAGAAGCGCCAGCTTCAGCGAGCGTGAAGCATAAGAAGCAGTGCCCCTCTATAATCGGACTCTGATCATCCTTTGGAGCGGATGAAACCGGCGGCATGAACTGATGCCGGCTGTTCGATCTCGGCTCGAGCAGAAAGCAAAGAACGCGTCCTATGTCCTCATCGACTCCGGTTTACTGTTCTGAGTGCGAACGGGTTAACGGCTCGGCTGCCACCCTGTGCCTGTGGTGTGGCGCGCCCATAGTCAACGCCCCCATCCCCCCGGTCTTTGAACCGACACAAGCTGAACTCGATTACGTTGGCGGAATAGAGCGGCTGGACGATCCGACGCCCGTCCGACTGGCCATAAGCGAAGCCGGCATCGAGATCGTTGAAATCATGCCGGGCAGCAGAAAAATATTGATCGCCGCTGCCGCGGTAGTCGATGCGCGCGTGACCGGCAAGCCGAGTCTTGAGAAAACGACACCCCAACCCTGGTGGCTCCGGCTCGGCCGGTCCCTCTTCCGCACCTCTCGAAGAACGGAAAGGCCTATTGAGGAGAGTCCGGACTATACACTCACCATCAGATATCAAGAGAGCGGCGAAGTGCGAACCGCAGTCTTCCACCGTCGGGGTGGTGCGGGGTTGTTGATGATTCAAGGGCTGGCGCGGTCGGTCGCATCTCTCGTACGCCTGAGGGTCGAATAGTCGGCGCCACAAGTGGAACCAGGCTCTCTTACTCAGTCACGCATCCGGCCTTTCATGTGCGGGATGATTGTCGAGCGTAGACCGCATTCATCGCCGAGGCGCAAGGCTTTTCAGTTGATTGCTAGCCCACGCCGACCAACTCAGGCGCTTGCTCGGTGATCATCCTTCGCTTAACCCGAGGCTCGACTTCAGTGGCGAAGTACTCAACGAAGGCCTCGATCACCTCAGGATCAAAGTAGTGCCCCGATTGGCGCTTGAGTTCCTTGACCGCCCTCTCCGTTGACCATGCCTCCTGGTACACCCTCTCTTCGGTCAACGCGTCATACGCGTCGGCCACGGCGACGATGCGACTCCCTAGTGGGATCTCTTCGCCTTTGAGCCCGTTCGGGTATCCTGATCCGTCCCAGCGCTCGTGATGCGCGGCGGCCACAACCGGGATGTCGGCCAGATCTTCAGGCAGACGGATCTTTGAGAGCAGTCTGAAAGTATGAAGCGGGTGCTCCTTCACGTGCTCGTACTCTTCGGCAGTCAACTCAGCCGGTTTGAGCAGCACGTCGTCGCGAA
>JBGPFL010000353.1:0-5850 GCA_041483295.1 Blastocatellia bacterium
AAGACGTGAGCATGAGTTACGGCCCCAGATCTCTATTTGAGGGCGTGACGTTCGGCCTTGACGACGGAGAGAAGGTCGGACTCATAGGGTTGAACGGCTCAGGCAAATCTACCCTCCTGCGCATAATCGCAGGGCGTGAACCTCCCGACACAGGCCGCGCCATCACCGCCAGCGACCGTCATATCGCATACTTGCCGCAGAACCCTCAGTTCGATGACGATCAGACGGTGCTCGATGCGGTCTTCACCGCCAGCGACGAAGCGATGCGGCTGCTGAGAGAGTACGAAGTGGCTTGCCACGATCTATCCCTGAGCTCAAGTGACGATCGAACGTTGCAGCGAGTTTCGACGCTGGCACATCAGCTCGAAGCAGCAGGGGCCTGGAATCTGGAAACGAACGCACAGACGGTTCTGACTCAACTCGGAATTCACGATACTGGGGCTCGGATGGGCGCCCTCTCCGGCGGAGAGCGCAAGCGAGTCGCGCTGGCGCACACTCTGGTCTCACGCCCCGACTTGTTGATCCTCGACGAGCCTACCAATCACATCGACGCAGATACCATCGCATGGTTCGAGACATATCTGGCGCGCTATGCGGGCGCGCTTCTTCTCGTCACTCATGACCGCTACTTTCTTGATCGGGTGACCAATCGCATTCTCGAAATTGATCGAGGCATGCTGCAGAGCTTCGCCGGCAACTACGGATATTATCTCGAAAAGAAGGAAGAGCAAGATGTTCGAGACGCAGTTGCCGGCGAGAAGCAGGAAGCCTTACTGCGGCGCGAACTCGCGTGGCTCAGGCGCGGCGCAAAGGCTCGCAGCACAAAACAGAAGGCCCGCGTCCAACGCGCCGAAGCGCTCCAGAAGCAACCGGTCAGATCAGCCGCCTCTGAGCTGGACATTTCGATAGGCTTCAGCCGAATGGGCAAGAAGATCCTGGAACTCGACGGCATCTCAAAGTCTTACGATGGCCAAAGGCTGATTGAAGGGTTCAGCTATACGCTGAAGCGCAGTGATCGAATCGGTGTCATTGGCCCGAGCGGCGCCGGAAAGACGACGCTGCTTGATGTGATCGTCGGGCGAGTAGATCCCGATGCGGGTGGCATTGAGAAGGGGAAGACGATCGTCATCGGCTACTACGACCAGGACAACCGCGAGTTGGACGGGGCACAACGAGTAATCGATTACATCCGGGAGGTCGGTGAAAAGATTGAGACGGCCGACGGGCAGGAGATCACTGCCAGCCAGATGCTGGAGAAGTTTCTCTTTCCGCCATCGATGCAGTACGACCTGATCTCGAGACTGTCGGGCGGAGAAAAGCGGCGTCTCTACCTGCTCAGAATACTGATGAGCGCTCCGAATGTGCTGTTGCTGGACGAGCCGACGAATGATCTGGACATTCAGACCCTCGTTCGACTGGAGGAGTATCTCGACTCTTTTTCGGGATGTCTCATTGTCGTTAGCCACGACCGCTATTTTCTCGACCGTACAGTGGAGAGCATTTTTCGGTTCGAAGGCAAGGGGCGCATCAGCGAGTATCCCGGAAACTACAGTGCCTTTCTCGAAGCACGCGAACGCGAAGTGGTTGAGACTCCCGCAACCCCCGCGAAAGTCTCCAAGCCCGCAAACTCGGCAAACTCGGCAAACTCGGCAACACCATCCGGCGGGCCGCGCAAGCTGTCGTTCAAAGAGCGGCGAGAGTTTGAGGAATTGGAAAAGACGATCGAGCATAGCGAAGCAAGAAAAGTAGAAGTTGAACGCCAGCTAGCCGCATCGTCCAGCAATTTCGTTTTGGTTGAGGCTCTTTACAGCGAGCTTCAGTTGCTGAATCGGCAGTTGGAAGGAGACGTCGATCGCTGGGCAGAACTCGCGGACCTTGCTTGAGCCGGTCACGTTCGCCAGTCCAGGCAGTTGACTAGCGCCAGAAGAACCGAGAGCAGATGAAGTCCGACTCGAAGATGCTTAAAGACATACCAGTGATGCTATTCCAGACCCAAAAGGCCTGGGCGACCTGGCTGGACACGAACCACACGAAGTCATCCGGCGTTTGGCTCAGGCTCGCAAAGAGAGCGTCAGCAATAAAGTCTGTCTCCTACAGCGAAGGGGTCGAAGCGGCTCTGTGCTATGGGTGGATAGACGGCCAGAAGGAAAGCTACGACGAGTCGTCCTGGCTGCAGAAGTTCACGCCGCGTAGCGACAGGAGCATCTGGTCAAAGATCAACCGAGAGAAAGCACAGGAGCTCATCAAGGGCGGCAAGATGAAACGGGCAGGGCTGCAAGCGATTGAGAATGCCCGGCAGAACGGGCGATGGGAGGCGGCCTACGATTCGCCCAGTGGCGCCAGCGTCCCGAGCGATTTTCAGGCTGAGTTGGATAAGAGCCCGGCGGCGAAAGCCTTCTTCTTGACTCTAAACGGCGGCAACAGGTACGCGATTCTGTTCAGACTTCAAACCGCCAGGAGAGCAGAGACTCGAGCAAGGCGTATTCAAGAATTCATATCAATGTTGGAGAAGAAAGAGACGCTGCATTAATAATGCTAGGTGCCAGGTGCCAGGTGCCAGGTGCGAGGTGCGCGGTGTTTCGTGTGAGGTGTCCTAACACCTGACACCTGACACCTGACGCTAGTTCTTGGGTCCTGTTGCACTGCTCAAGGCTTTTGCAATTAGCGCGACCACGGCGGCCGGAGTCTTGTTGGTCGTTCTAATCTTCAGGCGGGACTCGGCGTAAAGCGGCTCGCGGCGCGCCAGCAACGCCTTCAGTTCATCCATGGCGGATGGGCGCCCCTGCATCGGGCGCAGGTCACCCTGCCGCCGCATCCGCTTCATGAACTCGGCCGGAGTGGCGTGCAGCCAGACAGTGAAGCACCGCCGCCTGACTAGCTCCCAACTCTCAGGATCGCTAACCACAGACCCTCCGGGGGCGAGCACACAGCCGCCCGATCTGCCGATCAGTCTGCGAATGGACTCGCGTTCCAGCCTTCGATAGTACCCCTCACCGTGTGTCGCGAACACCTCACCCAGCGACATGTCAGCCGCCTCCTCAACGAGCCTATCCAGTTCAACAAACTCGGTCTTCAGCCGCCTGGCCAGCAGTCGTCCAACCGTCGACTTCCCTGCGCCCCGCAAGCCGATCAAGGCAATGAAGCGGGCTTTGGGTCCGCTTCCTTTGCGTTGCTCGAGCCATTGCTGCATATCCTGCAAATCGTCGGCGCTTGAATCACTCAGCAACCGCCAGATTTCGGCGGGCAGTGAATGGTCCTCGCTCGCCGGCGGAATCAGTTCCGGCAGCGAGCACCCCAACGCCGCGGCTACTCTCGCCAGTCCCGCGATCGAGATATTGCCCTCTCCCGCCTCAAGCTGATGGGCGAAGCGCGGCGACAGCGCCGCCCGCTCGGCAAAGTCCCTCACTGTCATTCCTGCTTCCAGCCGGAGCGCTCGCACGCGCCGGCCGATGGCGTCAAGCAATAAGTCTCGAACCCGTTCGTGGCCCATGGATAGTGCGAATTATAATGCGCTTGCTTCTTGTGTCAACAGGTAGTATATTGCGGCCCAATTTGATCGTGCAGGGATTGGCTGATTCCGGGAAGAAACACGCAAGAGACTGCAAGTGATGGCCGATGAAGCCGGGGATTTTTATCATCGTGAATTGGAGACTTTAGATCGCCGATCCCTGGGCGATTTGCAAAACGAGCGGCTCGACCGCTTGTTGCAGGAACTGGCAAGGAATCGGTTCTATAAGGAGAAGTTTCACCTTGCGGGGATCGAGATGCATAGTGTCCGCTCGGCGGAAGACCTGAAGCGGCTGCCCTTCACAACCAAAAGCGAACTGGTCGCCGAACAGCAAGCTCATCCTCCCTATGGCAGATTGCTTACTTATCCGCTGGAGAGATATCGCTATCTACATCAGACTTCGGGCACCACGTTCCAGCCGATCAAGTGGCTCGACACCAGCGAGGACTGGGAGTCCTGGATGCGCTGTTGGGGCTATGTGTATCGAGGTGCGGGCGTACGCGAGAACGACCTGGTCTTCTGTGCCTTTTCCTTCGGACCTTATATTAGCCACTGGGCCGCGATAGATGCCGCACGTCACGTCGGAGCGTTATGCCTGTCCGGCGGCGGCTTGAGCTCCGAGCAGCGGTTGCGCCTCATTGTGGATAGTCGCTGCACAGTGTTGGTCTGTACACCGACCTACGCGCTTCATTTGGGTGAAGTGGCCGAATCGCTGGGACTGGACCTGCGCTCCTCCGATGTCCGCATCACAATTCACGCCGGAGAACCCGGGGCCAGCGTCCCCAGCGTCAGAAGCCGCATTGAGGAACACTGGGGGGCGACCTGCTTTGACCACGCCGGCGCAACAGAGGTGGGCGCCTGGGCTTTTGACTGTCAGGCGCATAACGGCTCCATCCATCTCAACGAACTGGAGTTCATTTTTGAAGTCGTCGATCCTCAGACCGGTGAAGCGCTTGAGCCGGGGACTTGCGGCGAATTGGTCGCCACCAATCTGAGTCGGGCGGGCATGCCGGCGCTTCGTTACCGCACCGGCGATCTGGTAGAGCTCACGCTTGATCCTTGTGCCTGCGGACGCAGGCTGGCGCGGATAAGAGGTGGGGTGCTGGGTCGCGCCGACGATATGCTGACCTTGCGCGGCGTCAATCTGTACCCGAGCGCGATTGACAACCTTCTTCGCGGCCTTCCATCGATCATCGAGTATGAGGTGGAGATTCGGCGAAAGTCCGGTATGGATGATCTGTTGGTCAAGATCGAGATCCACGACAGGGAACGTTTTTCAGAGGCGGAACAGGTTGTGCTGGCCGCATTTCGCTCTCAACTGAATATTCGCGTGAGCGTCGAACAGGCCGCACGTGGCAGTCTGCCTCGCTACGAGTTCAAAGCGCGTCGCTACAAGCGCATTGCAGGATAGTGCCTGTAGGGGCGGCCCTCCGTGGCCGCCCCTGACTAAAATCCGACCGCGTTGTTGCTTTCCAATCAGGGGCGGCCACGGAGGCCGACCGTACAAGGCTCCGGAAGAATACGTTTGAGAAAAAGGAGTGATTTATGAGAGGACGTTTAGGTCTGCAAGTTATCATCGCGGCTGTGGCTCTGCTTTCTTGTGCTCAGTCGGCGTTTTCACAGTCCACGGCTGCGCTGGCCCAACTCAACGGCACGGTGCAGGACGAGAGGGGAGGCGTCATTACGAAAGCCAGCATTATCCTGCGCGAGATGGACACCAATCGTTCCTACTCTGCGACGTCCAACGACAGTGGATACTATGTAGTAGCCAATGTCCCTCCCGGGCGCTACGAGCTCAAGGTCGCCTACACCGGCTTCGCCAATTTCACACAGACGGGGGTGCAATTAAGCGTGGGCCAGACCGCTACGCTGAATGTGACCCTCAAAGCAAGTCTGGAGCAATCAATCGTGGTCACCGACGAAGCGCCGCCAGTCGAGCCTACGCGAACCGAGATCAGCCAGGTCATCGACATCAAACAGATCCAATCCCTGCCCATCAGCGGGCGCCTGTTCACTGACTTCGCTTTGTTGACTCCGGGCGTTGCCGCCGGCCGCACCAGTCTGCAGTCTACGTTCACCGAGTTCGAGGTGACGCGAGTCTCTTTCGGCGGCATGCGCGACTTCAGCAACATCGTCACTGTGGACGGCGCCGACACGATCAACACGGTGACCTCTTCGCAGCGCGCGACTCCGTCCCAGGAAGCCGTCAGCGAGTTCCGGGTGGTGAACAACAGCTTTGGAGCCGAGTACGGCCGGGCGCTGGGCGGTATCGTCAACATCGTCACCAAGTCGGGAACGAACGAGTGGCATGGCTCGGCCTACGAGTATTTCCGCCACCAGGC
>JBGPFL010000354.1:0-5841 GCA_041483295.1 Blastocatellia bacterium
GCTGTTGAAGCTGCCGTCGTGCAGTATCACCGAGGCCATCGCAAGAAGCAGGGCGGCCTCGGTTCCCGGCCAGGGCGAAAGCCAGAAATCGGCTCTGGAAGCCGTGTTCGACAGCCTGGGATCTACGACCGCAAGCTTCGCGCCGGCCATCTTGCCTTCTACGATTCGTTGCGCGTGCGGGTTGAAGTAGTGGCCCGCCTCCAGATGCGAGCTCAGCAAGAGGATGAATCGCGCATTCGCGAAATCGGGTGAGGGCCGATCGGCGCCTTGCCACAGCGCGTAGCCCACTCTAGCCGAAGAAGAGCAGATGTTTGTGTGCGAGTTGTGCCCGTCGACTCCCCAGGCCTGAAGTACGCGATCCATGTAGCCGTCGTGTCCGGGCCGGCCCACGTGATAGACGACTTCGTCGCGCCGGTTATCGATTAACGCCTGTCGAATGCGGGCAGCAAAAGTATCGAGCACTTCATCCCAGGTGGTTCGATGCCAGTGCCCTTCGCCTCGTGGCCCCACCCGTTTAAGTGGATAGAGAATGCGTTCGGGGTCATGGATCTGATTGAGCGTCGCGGGACCCTTAGCGCAATTGCGGCCCCGTGAACCGGGATGGTGCGGGTTGCCTTCGAGTTTCTTTATCTCGCCGCTTTCCTTGTCTACATAAGCGAGGAGCCCGCACGCGGCTTCACAGTTGAAGCAGGTGGTTGGGACCAGTGAGTAACGCCGCTCGACTCTCTTGGGCCAGCTCTTGGGATCGTATTCGACCCAGTCGTCCCATCGCTCATAGGGCGGATAGCTGGAGAGTCTCTGTGCAGTCTCCGGTTCGCGGGTCTCCTCAGCCCGCTGCCCCTCCTCCGAATCTGGCATCTATTCCAATGTTCCTCTCATTAGTTCCGCTGCGATGAACGGCACGCGTTTCCAGCGTTCCCCTTAGTCTCCAACCTATATCATAACTGGGACGGATTTCCTATACGGCCTCAGCCCGAAAGACCACGATCAGGGGTCAGCGGCGGTGTCTAACCCGCGCGCTGCTGTAGGCTGCTTGTGCTACTTCGTGTCTTTGTGACTTTGTGGCGCAAGGGTGGTCTTTCGAAATCTCGTTGCCCTTGCGCCTGAGTTTCGTGCGTGATCGCTCAATGTCCGTCTCGTCTCTTTTCGATTCTGTAAAGGTGAGTCCGGGTTCGGAGATAAAAGGCACTGCCGGCGATGGCCGGCGAAGCCAGGAAACCCTCATCGAGCTGATTCTCAGCCAACAGCTCGAAGGTCCTGCCGGCGCGGATCACCGACGTCTTGCCGTCTTCGCCGAAGAGCCAGACGCGGCCGTCGGCATAGACGGGTGACGCCGAATACTCACCCCCGACCCGTTTCTGCCAGATCACGTCCCCGGTCTTCGCCTCAATGCAGCTCGCGATCCCGGTGTCATTGATCATATAAATCAGTTCATCAACCAGAAGAATCGAGGGCTTGGTCGATACGCCTCGCTTGACCTTCCAGGCCACGTGCGTGTCCGTGATAAGACCGTTGCCGCCGGTGCGAACGGCGAACAACTGGCCGGTCGAAAATCCGGTGGGGTAGAAGATCATCCCCTGGCCGATGACGGGCCGCGTGCTTGCCGAATGCTGCGCTCGCTCCTCCACCCGCCAGAGTTCCTGGCCATTGAAGGGGTTGTAGGAATAGGCGGCCTTGGATCCCAGACTGATCAACTCCCATCGGCCATTGATCATCGTGACTTGCGGTGTGGCGAAGCCCTTGCGAAAGTCTCCGTCCGCAGCCGGCTTTCCATTGGCCTCCAGATCCTGAAAGTCAATCGAACGCTTCGTCCGCCAAACCGTCTTGCCGGTGCGCTTGTCCAGGGCTATGACGAACTGCTGATCGCTGCCGTCAAAGTTCATGATCAGCAGGTCTTGAAAGAGAATGGGCGACGAGCCGGCCCCTCGAAAATGATTGCACTCGATATCGCGCCGTTCCCACAACACTCGGAAGCTTTTCGTATCGATGCACGCCGTGCCGGCCGAACCGAAAGTGACGTAGACGCGCTCTGGTTCAATGACCGGAGTAGGCGACGCATATGAGTTGAAAGGATGGGCGTATTGAGGCTCGGCGACGTCAAAGAGTTTCAGGTCCTGGATGATCCGCCCCGAGTCGCGATCAAGGCAAAGGGCGTAGAGCTTGCGGCCGTCCGGCGTAGCAGTCGTCAGCCAGACCTGGCTTCCATAGATCACGGGTGAGGACCAGCCCCGGCCGTGAATCGGAGTCTTCCAGACGACGTTCTTCGTCTCGCTCCAATTCAGCGGGAGATCGGGCGCATCGGAGTGACCATTTCCTTCCGGCCCCCGGAACTGCGGCCAATGATCCCCAGCTTGCGCGATCACGCAATGAAGAACCAGAAGGAGCGCCGGTATAGTCCGCTTCATCTTAGTCTCGATTTCCCCTTTTCATCCAGACCGAGTTTTGAACCTCCCTGCACTCCCACACCCCCATACTCCCATACTCCCACACCCCCATACTCCCACACCCCACAGAGCAATTCGTGGTTTTACTTCCCAGCTCTGGAGCCAGCCTCGAACTTTGCCTGCATCTCTTTGTAGATTCGCGCGGCGAGTCCCTCAGGATAAGTCTGATATGGCCGGAAGAGATCTCCGTGATCTCGCTCCGGCACTATTTCGCAGACTGCGTCGCTTCCCTTACGTTTCAAGAAATCGCAAAGCAACACCACCGCCTCGTTAAGATGAAA
Organism: Blastocatellia bacterium; assembly: GCA_041483295.1. Taxonomy (GTDB): domain Bacteria; phylum Acidobacteriota; class Blastocatellia; order UBA7656; family UBA7656; genus DASYSA01. Next base: position 2,726 of record JBGPFL010000354.1, read on the forward strand.
CGTGTCCGCGCCGCCGCAGATTACGTTGATCTTACCGCGCAGCTTCGGTCCGAGGGTCGCCCAGTTCTGCTCGATAATAAGGCGAATGTCATACTTCTGCCAGGCGCGCAGCACTTCTTGATTCAACTCGCCGGTCTGGCGATTGAACATCTTCATCGGCCGGCCGTCCTCTCCGCGCGGGCTCCAGACCCACTCGAACGACGCGAACTGGCCGCCGTACTCACCCGCCACTTCTTCCTGTCTGGCGAACTCCTCAGTTGTGACCAGCTCCTTTCCGCCCATTCGCACGAGGTTCTTCAGCTTCCCGTCTCGGGTCCGGTAAGCGTTGTCTGTCGACCCCGGCGTCGCATCGATGCCGGTGAAGCTGTGAAGGTCGACGGGATCAGGAGCTGTGGACCATGTGCCGCCGAAGAAGTCGGGATAAGTGACCTGCAGCCAGAGCGTGCTCCAGCCTCCCGAAGAATGACCGGTCAAGAAGCGGGCATAGGGTTTGGCAATGATCCTGAAGACTCCTTCGAGATGGGGTATGAGTTCCTGCGTGAGCGCGCGGCCCCAAGGGCCATTGTTGACCGAATCGGCGAACTCGTGATGGCCTGTCGGAAATGAGCCGTCGAGGAAGACGTGAATCATATCGGCCTGTTTGCCCGCGCTCATCGGTTGAGTGAGCGCGCCGGACTGTCTCCACGCGCCTGTATGGTCGCCGCCGAAGCCATGAACGTGATAAACGGCGGCATAGTGACGGCGCGGGTCTTTGGCGTAGGTTGGGGGCACCACCACACCCGCGCGCATCGTAATCGGGCGGCCCCAGAAGTCGGTGAGCATCTTGCTCTGAAACTCGACCAACTTGACGCTCTCCGTGTCCGCAGGCTTTGAGCGCGGCGGAGTGCGACGCGTTAGCGTGAGTTGAATCGGAGCGGCGTTTCCCTGATTCACGTACTCAACTTTGATCACCTCACTGGTCAAGTCGCCCCCGTCCTGCGCGTGATACGCGTATGTGTGGTCGGTATCAAGGAGCGCCATGAACTGATAAGTGCCAGGCTTGGCCTGAGAGAAGGGCAGCGGGTAAGCGAGGCGATCCGGATCGAATTCAATTGTGCCGCCGGGCGCAAAGTTGGGGACCTCCATCGCGGCGACCCATGTGCTGCCGGGAACGAATCCTATAGTGAGAGTCTGTTGCTCGCGTTGTGAGTCGGTCATCAACACCATCAGGCGGCCGGCAGCCGGGCCCAGCTCCTTAGCGAGAGTGATTCGAAAGCGCAGCGGTGACGAACCGGCAGGAGCTTGTGCATGCGCTTGAAGACAGCAGAGTAGAAGTATAGTCAGAACTAGACTTGTCTTAATCGTTGACGATCGTCCCATTAGTTCACTCCTCCCCGGGTCATTTCCCATTCCTACATACTCAAGAAGGTACGCGACAGTGCGCGTGCTCGGATGTGCTGTCCGATGTTGATCGGCAGTCGATTATCAGAATAGCAGGCACGGTCTGAGCAGTGCGGAGGCAAGCACGAGCTCAAGATGGGTCGATCCCTCTCAATTCGGTTTTGCCATCCGCGAGGGATGGCACGGATGGAACTCTCACTACGAGCTTTCCTTGATTGCTTCCCTCGAAAAGCTTGTTCAACGCGCGCGGCGCCTGCTCGAGGCCCTCGACCATGTCTACCCGATATTTTAGACGGCCTTCCGCAAGCCACTTGCCAAGATCCGCGAACGACTCCTGAGCCCGAGGAGTGTAGTCGAGCACGATAAACCCTTCGATGCGAGCTCGACGAACGAGAATGTTGGCGAAGTTGTATGGCCCCGGCACCCTCTCCTTAGCGTTGTACTGCGAGATCAACCCGCACAGCACAATGCGCGCCTTCAGGTTGATCAAGCTCAGCACGGCATCGAGTATTTCGCCGCCTACGTTTTCAAAGTAGACATCGACGCCGTCAGGGCAGTGTTCCTTTAAGCCTTTAAGAACCGATCCGGCTTTGTAGTCGATGGCGCCATCGAAGCCGAGCTCGTCGGTGAGCCAGCGGCATTTTGCTTCGCCGCCGGCGATCCCGACGACGCGGCATCCCTTGATCTTGCCGATCTGCCCGACAAGCGAGCCCGTCGCTCCACCCGCTGCCGACACAACAAGCGTTTCGCCAGCCTTCGGCTTTCCGATGTCCAGCAAACCGAAATAAGCGGTCATTCCGATGTGGCCGAAGACCGCAAAGTAAGCAGGCAGCGGAATCGCGGGATTGTCAGGCAGCTTCGTGAGACCTGCGCCGTTCGAAATTGCGTAGTCTTGCCAGCCGAGGAGGCCCTGAACGTGACTGCCTTCGGGAAGGTTTGGATTGCGCGACTGTTCGACTACGCCGATGGTTATCCCGCGCATCACGTCGCCAATCCCCACAGGCGGAAGATAAGTAGCCTCCTCATTCATCCACCCTCGGTTTGTCGGATCAAGAGACAGGTAGAGATTGTGGACCAGCAGTTCGCCCTCCGATGGCGAAGGCGCTGGTTCCTCAGTCCACGAAAAATCCGATCCCTTGATGAAGCCTTCGGGTCGCGCTGCAAGCCGCCACTGTCGATTCAGTCTGGTTGTCATTTGTTAGAAGCCCCTTTGCCGGTCGAGTGCCACATTCCGGTCCGCGTAGTCCAGAAGATTCTTTCGAGGGAGGTCGTTCGGACTTTGCCGGATGTGCGCGAACGTTGTGCCTCTCTCTGAGTTCGTTCACTTCACGGCTACCGCTAGTGTGTCGTGATGCATAGCGATGAGCGTTCTCAAGTAGGGGCCGATTCGCGCGGCGCCTTCAAACCCCGCAGCCCTGGCGGCCGCCTCCTGATCGCTTTCGGAGATGTCCGCGCTCTCCGCGTAGTGTTTCAGATTTCGATAGAACCCTAATGTGAACAGATCCCACGCCGCTCCCTGATCGCGAACGAAGATGAAGTTCTCGGGCCGCTTGAGCGTTCGTAGATACGCGTTCTCCATCTCGCGTTCCCGGTAGAGGTCGGCTTGTTTGCCCGGCAGCGCCTGGAATATTTCCAGATGAAAGAAGCCGGCCCTGGGGTAAGCCTCCCGCAGTCTTTCCAGCGCTGGGCCGTATACGAACAGATCCTCTTGCCACGCGACCAGTCCTTTGAACTTA
>JBGPFL010000355.1:0-5836 GCA_041483295.1 Blastocatellia bacterium
ATAACCGCTAACGAGCGGGTGGTTGCGGCTTACCTCGCCGCGCTTGCTCAATTCACCGGATCCCTCGAATCCTTCTGCCGTGCGAATGCCATAGGATACACAATGATCACGGCTGACATCGCGTTCGAGGACGTGTTGTTCAGAAGCCTGATCGAGAGCCGCATGGCAAAGTGAGTCGTGTGTCGACCTATTATCCAAAGGTTCGGCCCGGCAAAGAGAGAGTTCGCAGCTTCTCTATCGGAGTTTTTAGAGAGCTGCTCGGGAGTCACCCAAGAGGGGAACGCAAGCGTGTGGACGACGGCAAATCTGCTGACTGCGGCTCGTATTGTTCTAATAATCCCGTTCCTGTATTTGATCCAGCAGGGCAGACTGGGATTTGCTTTGATGGTCTTTTTCGCCGCGGGCATCACCGACTTCTTCGATGGCTACGTGGCTCGACGCTTCCACCAGCAATCGGCGCTCGGCCGGTTTCTCGATCCGATGGCCGATAAGCTGCTCACCACCGCTTCGTTCGTGGTGCTGGCTCTCGCTCACGAATCGTTCCCCTCGATTCCAGTCTGGCTTGCCGCCGCGGTAGTCGGTCGCGACGTGTTCATTCTTTTGGGATCACTTCTTGTCTACCTGGCGACCCGGTTTACAGGGTTCAAGCCCACGATGCTTGGCAGAGTCAATACGACGGTTGAGTTTTGTTTCATCTTCACGTTCCTGGTTCTACATACCGCCGGAGTGCTGACTTATCTCATGCCGCCCTGCTACTGGATTGTGTTAGCCTCGGTAGTTCTGTCAGGAGCCGACTACGTAGTAGAGGGCGTGAAGATCATGAGGAATTACGGATTGAGGATTGAGGATTGAGGATTGAGGAATGAGGATTGAGGAGGGCGAATGTGAATCGGCGGTCCCTTAATCCGAAATCCGAAATCCTCAATCGAAGAATCCGCAATCCGCAATCGGTGGAGGGGTCACTCTTGCTCTTTAAGTCATTTGCCCTCACGGCACTCGTTGGGTTCACCGTCGCAGTCACGGTGGTCGCGGTTCGGCCCAGCTTCAAGGGCACACACGCCGGTCGCCTCGATGCCGACTACGTCAAGTCTAAGAGCTGTCTTGCCTGCCATACCGATCACTTCGCTTCGTGGTCCAGAACCTTTCACAGCCGCATGACCCAGGAAGCTCGACCCGATTCGGTGCAAGGGGACTTCGATCGAAACAACAAGTTCGAGTACCTCGGAGTCAAGGCGCGAATGGAAAGGCGCGGCGCTCTCTTCTCAATGACGTTGACCTATCCCGATGGAAGGTCGGAGGCTCACTCGATCGATCGGACGGTCGGGTCGCGCCGCATCGAGCAGTATCTGACCAGGAAGCCGGGCCAGTATGTGCGGTTGCCCATCGCTTACGATCTGGTGAATCGCCGGTGGATGAGCCTGAATGGTTCATTCTTCAGTCCCGATGGGGATAACTACTTCCAGCACCAGACGCAGTGGGATTCAAATTGCGTGTTCTGCCACAACGTGAAGGCACAGCCGAATCTGGATGCCGGCTTACAGAGATTCAACACCGAGGTAGCGGAGCTTGGCATAGCATGCGGCGCCTGTCATGGAGCGGCGGCCGAGCACGCGGAGGCTGCATCTTCGCCGCTAACTCGGAGCCTGTGGCGACTCTCCGGCGGCTCCGAGACTCACATCGTCAATCCGAGTAAGCTGACTCCCGAGCGTTCGATGATGGTGTGCGGCCATTGCCACGGTCAACGAATACCCGCCGCCATCGGAATGATTCAAGAGATCTTCAAAAGCGGGGACCCCTACAACGCGGGTGAAGACCTCTCGCAGTTCTACAGTGTGGTCACAAGGGAAACGCTCGTGGGAGACTATTCGTTCGCCAACCGGTTCTGGGCGAATGGCTCGCCGCGCCTGACCGCTTATGAGTACCAGGGCATCCTCCGTTCGCGATGTTTCGTGGGCGGCAGTTCAGACCATAAGATCAACTGCCTGACCTGCCACTCCATGCACGGGGGCGATCCAAAAGGGCAGATCACCGATGAGAACCGGACGGATAAGCCCTGCCTCACGTGCCATCAGGAGTACAAGGAAGACCTCGCGCTGGCTGCGCATACCAGGCACAAGGGCGAGTCATCGGGTAGCCGTTGTTACAACTGCCATATGCCGCGAGTGGTCTACGGGGTGATGTCGGTTCATCCAACTCACGACATCACGGTGCCCGATCCACAACTGACAGTCACAGGAGCCGTTCCGAACGCCTGCAACCAGTGTCATCTTGACAAGTCACTGAACTGGACGATTGACGCGGCGAGGCGCCTGTGGCCCGCGCGATTCGCGACCGCCCAACTTGCCGGAGACGAGCAGTTCAACCTTCCCGAGGGACCGCGCGAGTTATTTGCCGGAGATGCACTGACTCGCGCGCTTGCTGCTGAAGCCTTGGGAGGTGGAGGTCCCGTTAAGCCCGACTCGACGTGGGCTGGACCGCTGTTAGCGGAAGCTTTTCGTGACAACTATCCGATTGTGAGATTCTTCGCAGCCAACGGTTTGGCAAACGGTGGTTGGAAGATCGCGAAGCCCGACTATCTGGCTTCACCGGACGCGCGCGAAAGGTCTGCAAATCAATGGCGGGATCTCTTTATCGTGGAGGCTAGTGGGCGTGCCGTCGCGCTGGCCGAAATGCTGCGCCATAAGCGAGTAAATGTTGACATCAGAGTAGGAGAATGAAGCCAAACGTCTGGCTGTTGTCGAGGCAACTCGGCAACCTGGCAACTCGGCAACCTGGCAACTCGGCAACTCGGCAACTCGGCAACTCGGCAACGCATAGGCCGGAGGGAAGACTGGAATGGGAAAGGTGGAAAAGAGATCCACGACCGCGTTGCCGCGGCTATTCGAACGTCTACTGTTGCAGGGTTGGGTGAGCATAGCGGTCTGGATGAGCTTCGGCTTGCTGCTCGAAGGGCTCCTTGGATACAAGATCCCTGCCTTCCTGGAAGATGGCCAGCGTCGGGAGCTGTTTCGCCTCGCCCACACACATGGAACGCTGCTGGCGCTCGTGTTAATAGCGGTCGCGCTCTGCGTGCGCCTCTTTGAGATCCGTCCTCCGCCAATCGCACTCACTGCGCTGAGGCTTGGCGCTCTTCTGATGCCGCTAGGCTTCCTGTTAGGCGGAATGTGGCACCCGGAAGGCGACCCCGGCGTGGGGATCTGGCTCGTTCCACCAGGCGCACTCATGGTCATCTTTGGCACAATTTCAACAGCCCTCGCCAGCCGCAAGAAAGCCTCGTCCGCAGACTAGGTCGAACTTTGCGAAGAACTCGGCCAGGGAACTTCCCCTGGCGTCGGGCGTGAGAGATCGACCCGTTGTCAGTCGTCCGTGGTCAGTTGTCCGTCGACCGTTGTCAGCTGTGGGGAGCCAGTAGAACGGATCTCAGTTACTAAGGCTGACACCGACTCGCTCGTGCGGCCGCGAGGGTTAAGATTCGGCCCGTCGCTGTGCTAGGATACTGCGCTTATGAAGACCGCCCGCTCTAGAGAAGGCATGGTTGTAGCCGCCCATCGATTGGCGGCTGAAGCCGGGTGCGAAGCGCTTGCCGAAGGCGCAAACGCTGTCGAAGCTGCAGTGGCCGTTTCGTTGGCGCTTGGGGTCGTCGAGCCGTTCGCTTCCAGCCTGGGGGGCGGCGGTTACATGATGATCGCCCCGCAAGGCTCCGCGGAAAAGACCGAAGTGCTGGACGGTCGTGGGAAGCTCTCGTCGCTGGCGACCGCGGACTACATCTATCCCAAAGGAGTAATGCTGCCCTGGGTGCCGAAGACCGGCCCGATGTCAGTGGCAGTCCCCGGACTTGGCCGGATGCTCGATCTGGCGCTTAAGAAATTCGGCGGTAAGACTCCGCTTGCCAGGCTGGCCAGGCGGGCGATAGGGATGGCAGCGGATGGTTTCGAGGTGGGCGACGTCTACGTCTACTGCTCTTCGCTCTTTGAAGGTACGGTCCGTGGCGTTCCCGATTGTGCCCGGATTTTCCTGAACAATGGAAGTCGATTTGCGAATGGAGAGAGGTTGATTCAGAAAGACCTCGCTCGAACTCTGGAATTAGTGGCTGAACGCGGCTTTGAGGTTTGTTACACCGGAGAGGTGGGCGCCGGCCTGGTTCGTGCAGTCAACGCGACCGGTCCGGTTTGGGGACCGGACGATCTGGCGAATTACGAAGTCAAGGTACGCGAGCCGCTGCGCGCCGAAGTCGCCGGCCATCTGATTGCTACCAATCCGCCGCCTTCCCGTGGGGGCGCGGGAATCGTGCAGGCGCTCTTGCGATACGACAGCGATCCGGTTCGACTGGCCCCCACGATCCGATCGATCTTTAGAGAACTCGATCCTCTGATCGGCGACCCGGACTTCATGGAGGTCGATCTCTCGAGGCTGGTAGAAGGTCCCGATGCGCCCAGCCCGGGCGGCGGGACGACTCACTTCGTTGTAGTCGACCGCGAACGTACTATCGTGTCGATGAGCCAGACGATCGGTCACTTCTTTGGGAGCGGCGTGGTGGCCGCGGACTATGGCGTGCTGTTGAACGACGACATCGCCGACATGGAGCGCAAGCCTGGCCACCCTAACTCAATAGCACCGAACAAACGGTCCGTTTCAAACATGGCGCCAACGGTTGTCTTCAGGGGAGACAACAGCGGGGGCAAGAGTCGCAAGCCGCGGCTAGCTCTTGGAACTCCCGGCAGCGTGCGCATCTTTCCCGCTTTGGCCCAGGTGATCGGCAATGTGTTGTTCCAGGGCATGAACCTGGAACATGCCGTGGCAACCGGTCGCATCCATTGGGAAGAGAACAGATTCTTTTTCGAGGGGGACATCGACTCGGCGATCAGAGCTCGCGCGAAACAGGAATTGGATCAACCGGTAGATGAACGAAGGGCGCAGGATCTCTTCTTTGGTGGAGTACACGGCGTCGAGGTGCTGGAAGACGGGACGATTGTCGGGGTTGCCGATCCCCGCCGCGAGGGAGTCGCAATTCCCCTCTGAACTCGCAATTCGAGAACGCCTGAGTAAGTATCGGGTGTCAGACTATTCTGTACGGGTTCGACCGCTTTGCAGCTAGTCGCGCTTGCCATCGATTCATCCGGGACACGCTACACTTGAGCCATTCGCTCGGATTCGGCTTCCTCTAGCATCAGAGTGATCGGGCCGGCGATATGCGATGGTAAGGTTGCCGCGAATCGACGCTGGACTGGGGCTGGGCCGGCGATGTTGCGATTGGGAGACTACCACAACAATCAGACACTAACCAAGCACCGAACCACACAACGGGTGCTAGGCGTGCGACCTATGCGATTCTAAGGGTCGTGCCCAGTTCTGATGCGATGGCTTCTGCTAAGCGGGCTTCACAGTACTGACTCCACGTCTCTCCACATGACTCAAGCCTTATCTTTGAGGCACTAGATAATAAAAAACTTGACAGTGCCCCACTCAGATATTATTATCAGTCGAACCTTTAGAATCTGGAGGGCCATTAGAAAATGGGTAAAATAATAGGAATTGACTTAGGCACGACCAACTCGGTTGTTGCAGTTATGGAGGGCGGTGAGCCCGTCGTCATTACAAATGCAGAGGGGGCGCGAACTACCCCCTCGGTTGTTGGGTTCGCCAAGGATGGCAATCGGCTGGTTGGCCAGGTGGCAAAACGCCAGGCGGTCACCAACCCTGAAAACACCGTCTACTCGATCAAGCGCTTTATGGGACGCCGCTTTGGAGAAGTGAGCGAAGAGATGAAGATGGTGCCCTACAAGGTGATTCCAGCGGGCAATGACGTTCGCGTTTTTGCAGGTGACAAAGAGTGGTC
>JBGPFL010000356.1:0-5823 GCA_041483295.1 Blastocatellia bacterium
CCCATTCGCGCGCTCGCGCCCGCGGTGAAGATGCAAAAGGTGAGTTCTTCAAAGAGCCTGTCGTCGGACGCTTCGCGGCCCACTCTGCGGAACTCAGATAATTTCCTCTTAATCGGGGAGCGCTTCGCCTGGTAGATTCGCTTTAGCTCGTCAACGGTCAAGCTTGGCTACCCTCACGGCGTTCGGGTGATCTTCGAGATCGATTCTATGACCGACCCATGTGAATGTCAATCATACATTAGTCGGGCCACTCTTGAAGAGGCGGGCGGAATGGTAGTACGATTCCGGCCTGACTTTGACGAAGCGCCTATGCCGGCACCGTTCGGACTGAGTATCTTTCTGATTTGCTCTTTCTCCAGGGTCCTTTCTTAGAGAGAAGAGGTATGCAGTTGTCACTGAGTCCATACAGACTTCCGATTCTCTGGTAGTCGACGCGCGAGTTCTCGCGAATGAGGAGAAGGCGTGGCTGACCGACTGAGAATGCTCAAGACCATTTGAAGACTACCGAGCGCGATTTGGATCCCGGGAGGGAGGCCTTTTATTCGCACACTCTCACTTCGCTGGCGCATCGCGCTTCTCATCAGTCTGGCTATCGCTATCAGCTACCTGGACCGCCAGACGCTGTCGGTAGCTATCGCAGCAATCCAGCTCGAGATTCCGATCACGAACACGCAGTTCTCCGAGTTGCAGGCGGCGTTTCTGCTCGCCTACGCCGTTATGTACGCGGGAGGCGGAAGACTGATCGACGCGTTAGGCACACGGCGAGGATTCCTGTTGATCATGGTGTGGTGGTCGCTGGCATGCGCGAGCCACAGTCTCGCCATAGGGTTCCTTACGCTCGGAGCGAGCCGGTTCCTCCTCGGTATGGGTGAAGGCGGTGGATTTCCGGCGGCGACCAAGGCCGTAGCCGAATGGTTCCCAACGCGCGAGCGTTCGACTGCCATGGGCATCATCAACGCGGGCACCGCTGTCGGCGCTGTTATTGCCCCGCCGGCAATCGCCGCTGTGCTTGCGATCGCGAACTGGCGCTGGGTCTTTTCCCTTTGTGGCGCCGGGGGCCTGCTGTGGACTCTCTGGTGGCTGCGAGACTACTTCCCGCCCGGGCAAACCCCGAGGCTCTCCGAAGCTGAGCGGGCCGAGATCGAGGAAGTATTCGTCTCCCCGGCTAAGCACGAGCCCAGTGAGTCCTGGCTCAGATTGTTTACCCTCCCACAGGTGTGGGGATTGGTGCTCGGGAAATTCCTGAGCGATGCCGCCTGGTACTTCTACCTCTTCTGGCTCCCCAAGTATCTTTACGACATGCGCGGCTTCGACACAAAGCAGGTCGGTTACTTCGCCTGGATTCCCTATGCTGCCTCCGGACTGGGCAGCCTGACCGGAGGTTGGGTCTCAAGCCGGTTGCTTCGACGTGGCCACTCTCTCAACTTCTCGCGCAAAGCTGTGCTTGGCGCGAGCGCCGCCGTTATGCCTCTCATTCTCTTTGTCACACGCGTGCCGGTCGAAATGACAATCGTGCTTTTCAGCATTGCATTCTTCGGGCAGCAATCCTGGTCTACGCTGGTGATGATTCTGCCTGCGGACCTGTTCCCACGACGGGTGGTGGGGTCGGTAGCGGGACTGGTCGGCTTTGGCGGCGCTATGGGCGGCGTCGTTTTCAATCTGGTGGCTGGCCGGATGCTCGACAGCGGCCTTGGCTACGGCTCCGTTTTCGCTCTCGTGAGCACGTTCCACGTCCTGGCGTTCGCGCTTATTCTGCTGACCATTCGCAATGTGAGTCCCCTCTCGATTTTGAAGGAGCAATGCAATGAGAATCACTGATGTGCGCACTCGTGTGGTGGAGTGGCGAGGCCCAACCGTGCCCCCGCAGCCACACTTCTGCACCAACCCGATAGACCTGCTGGCGCTCCCGGCAGATTCGATGGCTGGGTTCCGGTTCCATGGCTGGCTAATAGTGGAAGTCTTCACCGATGCCGGGCACGTCGGGGTAGGAAACGCGGCGCTCTCTCCCCGGCTCACCAAACAGGCGATAGACCTCTACTTGAAGCCTCTCCTGATCGGGAAGGATCCATTCGACACGGAGTTCCTGTGGCAACATATGTATCGTCAAACGATGGCCTTCGGGCGCAAAGGGCTGGGCATGGCCGCCATAAGCGCCGTGGATATCGCCCTCTGGGACATCCTCGGGAAGGCAGCAGGACAGCCGGTGTTTCGCTTGCTCGGTGGGAGAACCAAACCGACGATCCCGGTGTATGCCAGCAGGCTTTACAGCCAGAACCTCGAAGACCTGGCCGCTGAATCGAGCAGGTACAAAGAGGAAGGTTACCGCGCGATGAAGTTGCGTTTCGGCTGGGGACCGGTGGATGGCGCCGCAGGAATGGAGCGGAACCTGGAGTTGCTGCGTACAGTGCGTGAAGCGATCGGATATGAGATCGATCTGATGGCCGACGCCTACATGGGATGGACTCTTGATTACGCGCGCCGCATGGTGCCGCTCATTGAACCATATCGTTTGCGATGGCTGGAAGAGCCCGTGATTCCTGATGACATACGCGGGTACGCCGCGCTGAAAGCTATGGGCAGAGTCCCGATCGCCGGTGGAGAGCATGAATTTACTATCTACGGATTTCGCGAGTTGCTCGAAGCCCGCGCGGTTGACTACATTCAGTTCGATACCAACCGCGTGGGCGGCATCACTCAGGCTCGCAAGATTGCAGCGATGGCCGAGGCCCACTCGGTTCCCGTCATTCCACATGCGGGACAACTGCACAACTACCACATAGTGATGGCGAGCCTGAATTCTCCGATGGCCGAGTTTTTCCCGATCGTGGACGTGGAGGTGGGCAATGAGCTCTTCTGGTATATCTTCGACGGCGAGCCAACCCCCGTTAATGGCCACATTGATCTAAAGGATGATGTTCCAGGATTGGGCCTTACGATCAAGGAGAGCGAACTGAGCAAGTTTGCAATCGTCGAGTAAATCGATGCGACTGACCGGAGCGGTTCGTGAATCGGCGAGGTGATCTGCACGTGCTCACGACAGCAGCAACTCCAGATCTTCCCGGCCAAGGCTGCGAATCAGGCTGTTATCCGCATTGATGATCGCGTCGGCCAGATCACGCTTGGTCTTTTGCAGTTCGAGTACCTTCTCTTCAACAGTGTCGCGAGCGATGAGCCTATAAGCAAAGACGTGCCGGGTCTGGCCTATGCGATACGCGCGATCGATAGCCTGAGCTTCGACGGCCGGGTTCCACCAGGGGTCCAGCAGGAATACATACTCGGCGGCCGTCAGATTCAAGCCGAGCCCGCCTGCCTTCAGGCTCACCAGGAATAGTCTGCACGCAGGGTCGTTCTGGAACCTTTCCACTCGAGCCTGGCGATCGCGCGTGCGTCCGTCCAGATACTCGTAGTTGATCTTCTCTCGGTCCAGCCTCTCGCGCACGATCGCAAGCAAACTGGTGAACTGCGAGAAGACCAGCGCCTTGTGTCCCTCCTCAATCACCTCGGCAAGCTGGGGCAACAGCACGTCCAGCTTGGCGCTCGATTCAAGGGTCCGCGTCTTATCAATCAGGCCCGCGTGGCAGGCAGCCTGCCTCAGCCGCAGAAGCGCTTCGAGGATCTGCATCTTCGACTTGTTCATTCCCTCGCGATCTATGCGGCCCAGCAACACGCCGCGATAGTGATCGCGCAGTTCGTCGTATAGCTTGCGCTGCACCGGCTCCATCTCACAGTAGATCGTCTGCTCGAGCTTTGGGGGCAACTCAGTGGCCACTTGCGCTTTAGTGCGGCGCAGGATAAAAGGCCGCAGCGCCCGGGACAGCAACACTCGCGTCTGCTCATCGGGATTGCGCAATGCCCCGCCGCCAAGCTTGAAGGCCGACGCAGAACCGAGTAATCCGGGATTTAGAAACTCAAAGAGACTCCACAACTCACCCAGGTGGTTTTCGACAGGCGTGCCGCTGATCGCAAGCCGATGATTGCCCTGAAGCAGCCTCGCCGCCTTGGCCGATTCGGTGCTCGCATTCTTGATCGCCTGAGATTCGTCGAGAATCACGTAATCGAACCTTTTGTTCTTGAACTGAATTGCGTCGCGACGGAGCGTGCCGTACGTCGTGATGACCAGGTCGTAATCATCGAAGTGGTCGGTAGCCTTCAGCCGCTCGCCGCCGGTGTGGTCGAGCACTCGAAGCCCGGGCGTAAACCTCGCGGCTTCCTGTTTCCAGTTGAAGACGATCGATCTGGGCACGACTACCAGCGATGGTCCCGGCCGGTCGAGAGAGCCGTTGCCTTCGGCGGTCGCGGACCCTTCGCGTCTCTTGGACCGACCCGGTTTGCCGCTGCCGGTTGCCCGCAGTCTGCGCCGGGACTCTAGCAGCGCCAGGACCATAACCGTCTTGCCAAGTCCCATATCGTCAGCCAGGCAACCGCCAAAACCGAATCGCTGGAGAAAGTGAAGCCAGCCGAGACCTTCACACTGATAAGGCCGGAGCTCTCCCGCGAACTCGGAGGGTGGCTGGGTTGGTTGGACACCTTCGAAGCTCATCAGCTCTTCTCGCGCCCGGGCGAAGCTGGCATCAAAGGTTACGTCCGGCTGGGCGGCAAGCAGGGCGTCGAGCAATCCGACCTGACTCCGGGTGAATCGCAGGTGGTCCTCTTCGGGCTTTCCAAGCCCGATAAGTAAGCCATACCTGGCCAACCACTCTTCGGAGAGCAGGCCGAAGGTGCCGTCGCCCAGCAACACAGTGTCGTCGCCGCGCTTCAAAGCTGCGAGTAGCGCAGGCAGGCTCGCCGAGGCCCCGTCAAAGTCCGCTTCGCCGCCCAGTTCGAACCAGTCGATGCCGGAGCTTATCTCGATGCGAACGGCTCCGGGCTGGCGATAGAGCTTGCCTTCAGCCTCGACGTGCCAGCCGGCGTCCAGCAGCCTTCGAGTCACCCGCGGTAATTTGCTCCCGGCGAGCATCAGCTCTTGTTTGCGAGTTTCATAGGAGTATCCCTGGCGAAAACCCACCTGTCTCAATAAGTCTTCCGCAGCTTGCTCGGCTGGCTGGTCGCGCAGGATGAGGCGGCGAGTCGCCTTGCTGAAGATGCCGCGATTGGTTTGGCCCGCGGGTATGATCTCTCCGTCGTAGTTGAACGAGAGTTCGGCATACAGCTTGGGCGGGCCCCAGTAACTGAGGTTGTCTCTCTTTGTGATCTTCAGCCTTGGTTGCGGTGCGATCTCGACCTCTTCGAACTTCAATTCGTCGGGCAGGTGAAGCGGCGGCGAGCCTGGTATCGTGAGCATGCGCTCGATTAGTTCGAGCCCGCTCCCCATCGGCACGTAGAGCGGTCCCATCCGGCGCAGGCGTGAAATCGAGTCAAAAGCTCCGGCGTCGTCGAACCTCGCAGCCCGCTCGCGAGTAAACACCAGGCCGCCGCTCAATACCAGCGCCGGCTCGGCCAAATCCATCTGCTCGTCACCTCGCCGCAACGAGCCCAGGACAACGTATTGTTGCGAGGTATTACTCGGTCGAACGTCCAACGAGAACTTCCAGGCCGGCCCGTCGTCCCACTCGATCGTCGGATAGTCGACCTCGTTTCCCAAAGCCAGCCGGCAGCGGCCCGTTCGGCACATCATCGGAATCAGAGTCTGCTCGGCCGGGTGTTTTAGCCAAAAGCGGCTTCGGGCTGATGAGCCATAGCCTCCATAGTATGTATCGCTTCCAGCACACACCAGCAGAGAGAGTATCTGTTGGTCGAGCGGGTTTGGCAGTCTCGCGACCTGCTCGACCGATGCGCCAAACGGCTTGATCGTGGTCCACTCGAGATTCTTCTTCCTGTCGCGGC
>JBGPFL010000357.1:0-5789 GCA_041483295.1 Blastocatellia bacterium
CGATCCAGCAAACCTCCCGTAATCTCACGCACTCGGCTCGCGCTCAACTCCCCAAGCGTCGTGAGCGCTTCGGGGTTGTCCCATTGATGATCGAGTATCCGATCCAGTAGAGGCATCGCTCCCTTGTGTGCGCCGATCTTCAACCGCTTCTCGTCTTCAGTCATCGGAGCGTGAGTGCCCTGTGCGACCAGGGCATCGAAGGCGGCCGCGCGCTTCGTAGCCAGCGCGTGTGATGCGAAAGGAAAGAGGAGGTCGGTGTTATCGTCGCGAGTCTTATCGGGAATGATTGCCAGCACCCGGGCGCCGGGTCCGACTGTGGCCAGCGATTCTTCGACGATAGAACGCAGATCGTCGGGTGAAAGATCGAAGTGGGGTGCTCCGTCGCCGACAAGTGCGGGTGCAGTTCTAGTGCTCATGCTTGTTGCTCACGAGATCTGATCGATCAACGGCGGGCCGCTCAACCGGCCCAGGCTCACGGCCAATTTAGCACGAACTTCTGGCGAAGACTAGCCAGCCACCGTCGGCAGGAGTGGAAGTGAAGTCGAACTCGCTTTGGGAAATTTGCTCGTGCTCCTTCGCTGCACATGACTCAGTGAGAGCTGTCTACACCTCACTTCGGTGAGGTGGCGCTCGACTGCCCTGACCCCTCCAACCGTTTCAACGGTTTCCTCTCCTGGAATCCGGAGACTGTTGAAACAGTCGAGAGACGCGCCAGGGTCCCCGCAAACACCTCGATGAATCGAGGTGTTAATGAGAGAACCGACTTTGCCGCGATCCTCATTGGCAGTTTCAAATCACATCCGTTCCGACAAGCCGTGCGGCGCTGCTTGTTGACTACCGCCCGGACAGCATGCTAAAAAACCCGATTAACTATTTACGTTGAACACGCGACTGCAACGGCCGCTCGGCGCAGGCGACACGGAAGAGTTCAGAGAGGTGTTATGCGAAGAGTTCGGACGGGATTGATCGGGGCCGGGTTCGTCGGCCCGCTTCACATCGAAGCGGCTCGGCGTCTGGGCTTCGTGGAGGTCGCCGGAGTCGCCGCTTCTTCAATCGAGTCGGCAAGGAAGAAGGCGGAGCGTCTCGGAATTGAGCGCGCCTATGAAAGTTACGAGGAATTACTGGCCGACCCATCCATCGAAGCCGTCCACATCTGTACCCCTAATTACTTGCATCATCCGATCGCGCTGGCTGCTCTTCGAAGCGGCAAGCACGTCATCTGCGATAAGCCGCTTGCAATGAACTCGACGGAAGCTCGTGGGATGCGAGACGCCGCCCGCCAGGCGGGACTGGTCAACGCTGTCACTTTTAACTACCGCTTTAATCCACTTGTGCAGCAGGCCCGGGTGATGATAGCCAAAGGGGATCTGGGAGAGGTGCGCTTCGTGCACGGCTGCTACCTGCAAGACTGGCTCCTGTTCGACACCGACTTTTCGTGGAGGCTCGAACCGGAAAAGGGCGGCGTCACAAGCTCAGTGGGCGACATCGGGTCGCACTGGTGTGATACCGCGCAGTTCATCACTGGCGCGCGAATAACGCGAGTGTTGGCTAACCTGTCGACCACCCTGCCCAAGCGGAAGAAACCTTCCGGCTCGCGTGAAGCATTCGCCGGGGCAGCGAGCAGCGAGCAATTGGAAGAGTACATCGTGACGTCAGACGACCTGGGATCGATCTTCGTCGAGTTCGACAACGGCGGGCGAGGAACGTTCAATGTCGGCCAGGTCTGCCCCGGCCATAAGAACGACCTGCAGATCGAGGTCAGCGGATCCAAAGCGTCTTTGAGATGGATTCAGGAGCGGCCCAACGAGATGTGGATCGGCTACCGCGAGAAGGCGAATTCTCAGATTGTGCGCGACCCGGGGCTCCTGGATGAATCTGTTCGCCGCTACGCAAACCTGCCAGGCGGCCACAACGAAGGATGGGCTGACGCTTTCAAGAACTTGATGACAAACATCTACACCTTCATCGCCGAAGGGCGCGACCCCATAAAGGACCTCGACAAGATCGACTTCCCGACCTTTGAGGATGGGTTTAGATCTAACTGCTTGATCGACGCGATCGTAAGGTCCAACCAGGATCGCAATCGCTGGACCGACGTGGAGTACCAGGCGGAGACGATGGCCCAGGGATGAACCGTTTGAACCGAACGAATAGACGGAGGGACAGCATGGCGGAAAAGAGAGATGAAATGACGCGCAGGGAGGCAATCAAGGGCATCGGCGCAGGTGTCGGCGTGATTGCGACTCTTCCAGTGCTGGGATCAGCTGCGGCGGCCGATGAACAGGCGGCACACGATCATATGCAGCACGCGGCCGCCGGCGCCAAGGCCGACGCCAAGCCGGAGCCGCTCAAGTTCTTCACCGAAGAAGAGAACAAGACGGTAACCGAGATGAGCGAGCGGATTATTCCAGCCGATGATTCTTCGCCCGGAGCGAAGGCCGCGCGGGTGAACGAGTACATCGACCTGATCGTGAGCGCGTCACCCGACGAAGTGAAGAAGTCATGGAGGGACGGTCTTGCAGCGGTGAACAACAAGAGCCGGGACCTGTTCGGCAAGGAGTTCGCCGCCGCAAGTGAGGCCGATCAGATCAAGCTGCTCACCGAGATCAGCAAGAACGAGCGCTCTCCGCAGACTGTTGAAGAGCGGTTCTTCCGAACGATCAAGAGCGCGACCATAGACGGCTACTACACCTCGGAGATAGGGATCAAAAAAGAGCTGAAGTACAAGGGCAACACCTACCTCAAAGAATTCGTGGGCTGCACCCATCCCGAGCATCAGAAGTAGGCCTCTCTGGGGCGTCTCTCCGTGCTCGCCCCAACCGAAGGCCATTCGAAAAAGTATGCGAGGCCTTCCCGATACTCCCGGCAGGATACCTTCTCTGGCAGAAGGTCAGTCAGGGCGCCGGCGACCCGGGCTTCACTCTTGTAACCAAGGAGTAACCAACCATTGAAAATCAGAGTCTGTATTGCCTTGCTCACGGCGACCACCGCGTGCCTCATCTCTATTGGGTCATGGCAGGCGTCGACATTCAGTTCTAAAGACCCACTTGAACCCCGCGCGAAGGAAAAGCCCAGGGTGCTCTACGTGACTCACTCGGCGGGGTTCAAGCACCCGGTGCTGCCGTTCTCGGAAAAGATGTTCAAGGAGATCGGCGAGCGGAACGACTTCGAAGTGACGGCCACGCAAGACTGTTCACTCATCAGCGCGCAAGGGCTGGCGCCTTATAAGGCCGTTGTCTTCTACACGACCGGCGAGCTGCCCATATCGGATGAACAGAAGGCCGCGCTGCTCGATTACGTCAAGTCGGGCCGGGGCTTCGTCGGAATCCACAGTGCAACGGACACGTTCTATAAGTGGGCTGAGTATGGCGAGCTGATCGGAGGCTACTTTGATGGGCACCCCTGGCATCAAGAGGTCTCGATCAAGGTAGAGGACCAGAAGCACAGCGCCACGAAGCACCTCGGGGGGTCATTCAGAATCACTGACGAGATCTACCAGTTTAAGAACTTTTCGCGCGATCGCGTGCACGTACTGATGAGCCTCGATGTTACTTCGGTCGATCTCACCAAGAAGGGCGTGAATCGAACGGACAAGGACTTCGCCACGGCCTGGACGCGGAGCTACGGCAAGGGTCGAGTCTTTTACACAGCGCTTGGGCACCGTGAAGAGGTATGGAAGGACGAGCGATTCCAGCAGCATCTGGTTGGAGGGCTGCGCTGGGCCGCAAGATTCTGAGGGAAGTTGTTGGTGTCTTCCCAAGGGTAGCCGAGTAGGGCAACCCTCGGCTATGAAGCGCAACCCCGTTGGGTTGGGAAGTCGCCCTGCATTTTGTAGTCTCAAGTCGAAAGGGAACTGATGGCCATGCAAGACATCTACGACGCAGTAATAGTCGGCTCCGGCGCGACGGGCGGCTATGCGGCAAAGGAACTCGCCGAAAAGGGCATGCGAGTCATCGTGCTGGAAGCCGGCCGTAAGCTCGACCCGAACAAGGATTTTCGGGAGCACACGTGGCCCTACGAAGTTCCGTACCGCGGAACCGTCAATCAGCAGTCCCTGTTCCGCGAACGCCAGCGGGTACAATCGCGATGCTATGCCTGCAATGAGTATGGCCGGCACTTCTTCGTCGATGACGTGGACAACCCTTACACTACGCCGGAGGGAAGACCTTTCGACTGGATTCGCGGGAGACAGGTCGGCGGCCGCACGATTACCTGGGGACGCCAATCCTATCGCCTTAGCGACTACGAATTCAAGGCGGCCAGCCGCGATGGCTACGGCGAAGACTGGCCCTTCTCTTATGCCGAGCTGGCGCCCTACTACGATCGGGTCGAACGCTTTGTCGGAATCAGCGGAGCTTACGAGAATCTCCCCCAACTCCCCGATGGCAAGTTTCAGCCGGCGATGAAGATGACCTGCGGCGAACACCTTCTCAAGAGGGCAGTCGAGAGCAGATGGAAAGACCGGCGTGTAACCATAGGGCGCGCCGCCATTCTCACACAAGCGTTGGGCGGCCGAGCCAAGTGCCATTTCTGCGGCCATTGCGATCGCGGCTGCACGACGGCCTCCTATTTCAGCAGCCCCGGCTCGACCCTTCCGGCCGCCGAGAAGACCGGGCGGATGACGCTCAGGACTAACGCCGTCGCGAGCCACATAATCGTTGACCCCAACACAGGAAAAGCGAAAGGCGTTGCGTTCGTGGATCAAATCACGAAGGCCAGCCAGGAGGTGCTTGGCAAAGTGATCCTGCTATGCGCCTCAACCATCGAATCGACTCGGCTGCTACTCAATAGCGCGACGCGAGAACATCCAACCGGACTCGGCAATTCCTCCGGCGCGCTCGGCCACTACCTGATGGACCACTCCTATGCAATCGGGGTGGGCGGGCTCGTTCCAGCAGTCAAGAACTACCCTTACAACTTCGACGATGGCCGCGCCAACGGCATCTACATCCCGAAATTCCGCAACATCGGCGAGCGCCATCCGAAGTTCATCCGGGGCTATGGAATTCAAGGCGGCGCCCAGCGGGGCATGCTTCCGCCAAACCTGAAATCGATCCCGGGCTTCGGCCAGGAGTTCAAGAAGATTGTGCGTGAAGATAAGTCAGCGGCCCCGTTCGGTATGGGCGCCTGGGGCGAGATGCTGCCCCGGTTCGATAACCAGGTAACAATCAACAAAGACAAGAAAGATGCCTGGGGAATACCAACCGTACACATTGACTGCACTCACGGCGACAACGAGCGGGCGATGGCCAAGGACGCGCTCGAATGCCTTCAGGAGATGGCCCAGGAGGCAGGCTTCGAAGTCACCAGAGTAAACTCCGTCGCCGCTCCTCCCGGACTCTGTATCCACGAGGTTGGAACGGCACGGATGGGAGACGACCCAAAGAAATCGGTGCTCAACAAGTTCAATCAGAGTTGGGACGTCAAGAATCTGTTTGTCACTGATGGGGCATGCTTCGTCTCCCAGGGTTGTCAGAATCCAACCCTGACAATGATGGCGATCACGGTCCGCGCTTGCGACTACATCGTCGAAGAACATAGGAAGGGAAATCTGTGAAGCGTGATGCGTGAAGAGTGATGCGTGATGCGTGATGCGTGAACCGGAACACGAACCACGGATCACGGATCACGCATCACGGATCACGCATCACTCCCCTCCTTGAAGGAACCAACATTGATTGACTCGTCCTCACTGCGGCGGACCTTTCAGGATGTGAACGGCGCCGATCCGAGGCTATTCTGGGCGCCCGGACGGGTGAACCTCATTGGAGAGCACACCGACTACAACG
>JBGPFL010000358.1:0-5787 GCA_041483295.1 Blastocatellia bacterium
GGCGATTCGGCGGTCCTCATCATTTCAAAAAGCGCCATCTCGAGGTTGGACTGCCACGCCCCGGCCTGGGTCAGCCGCGACAAGGCAACCTGCTTGCTCTCCCGCTTGCGCGACGTTATGCAATCGACCAGCAGGTAGACCTCGAGCCCTCGGGATAATAGATCGAGCACCGTCTGCGCCACACAGATGTGCGCCTCAATCCCGCAGACGATGACCTGTTTCACATCGCGACTGATGAGCTGCGAGTGAAACTCTTCCGCGCCACACGAGCTGAAGCACATCTTCTCCACGATCTTCGGTTCCGAGGCCAGGTGGGGAAGAATCTCCTCAGCGGTGTGCTTAAGTCCCCTCGGATACTGTTCGGTGACGATTACCGGGACCTCGAGCAGGCGCGCGCCTTGAACAGCCTTGGCTATCCGCGAAGCGACTTCACCGAAGTCAGGGATAACGGCGCGAAAGGCTTCCTGCATGTCTATCACCGCAAGCGCGGCGTGTTCGCGTGAAAGCTGGCTGATGTGGTTCATAATCTTGATCCTTGTGGTAAGTTTCGCGCGACTCTTGATTATAGCGGTTGGGTCATGAGGGGCACAACCGATGGGCCCTTCATCGAGGAAAGGGACAACCACGAATCACACGAATTCCACGAATTGAACACGAATTATTCGTGATCATTCGTGGAGTTCGTGTAATTCGTGGTCGCGCGCCTTTCCCTATCGACGGAGGGGCCGGCCAGTTAGCGAGATGGAACGTGCGCGGTTCTTGCCGTTCTGTGGAGTGTAACGTACGGTCGCCGTAGCGCCAGGTCGGATTGCTGAAGCCGCTACGATCCCTCCTGACTCGGTGATCGAGGTGCGTTCATCAAAGATGACGACGATGTACTGGTCACCATCAGTCAGAACCAGCCGCCCATCGCCTTCATCGACCTCACTGACCTGCCCCTCGGTTTCGATTATTGCGCTTACCGACGGCCGCGGGTGCTCCCGTGGCCTGGCGCCATGCCCGAGACGCGCCCGATACAGGACGAGACTGGCCAGCATGAATGTGATGACTATGATGACGATGGTCCTTACGAGCTTTCCCATGACCTACACCCGCCAGGACTGACCTGAGCGCTACCTTGCAATCCAGGTTCACAAGAACCGATGGGTGAGATATCCGGAGTTGCATCTCTGATCGAAGGAGAGCTTGCTCAGCATGTCGCCCTTCCGCATTACAAGACCGGATATCTCACGACATTCTGAGTGGCAAAACACGTACCACCGTTGAAAGGACGGCTTACACGCCAACGCGCTGCCGGATGGACTAATTCGTCAAAAAAGCGAGGGTGACGAAATGAAGGTCTGTGACATTCTGGAGCCTGAATGCAAATCTGCCACGAAGAGGAGAAGGGAAATGCGAATTGCGAAATGCGAATTGCCAATTTCCAAGATTCGCATTTCGCATTTCGCATTTCCTCTTGGGGTGGGCAAACAAAAAAAGCGGATCGACAATGGAGTGGTTGCCGATCCGCGTTGTGGTTCAGTTCGCATTCTTCTTCTGAGACTACTTGCTCTTGGTCGTCGCATGCTTGTGTGCGATTCTCTTGTGGTGCCTGTGATGATGATGGCGCCTCTTGTGGGTGCTGGCTGTCATGGTTGAGCCAGTCGAGGCTGGCTGAGTAGCGGCAGGCTTGGGCTTTGAGCGCTGCTTCGATTCCTTAGTCGAAGCTGCGAATGCTGAAGTCGCGGCCAGACCTATGATCATCACCCCTGTCAAAATAATTCTCTTCATCCTGATCCTCCGTTAAAAAGTTTGTCTGATGTCGGACTTGCTTTCGCGGCCCCACGGCGACTCTTGTTTAGCTCAGCAATCCTACATTGGCCTCTGCAACGGGCGTGCCGCCAATCCGAATCGTGGCGAGGGGACCGAATCGGGGGTTTCTTGCGGGAATTTGAAGACGGTGGCAATGAGAAGGGAGACTTCCTTGTGGCCTTTTTGCGCGCGGCCTCAAAACGGCCACAAGTTGGAGGCCTACTCGCCTGTCTCTTTGAGCTTGATCCCGAATCGCTCCGCCATTCGATAAAGCGTCCGGCGGTCGATGCGCAACACCTCTGCCGCGCGAGTGCGGCTGCCTCCGACGGTCTGCAACACATGAATCAAATATCTGCGCTCAAGCTCGTCGAGCGAGGGCAGATCTCCAAACATCAACTCGATCCTCTTCGTCTCCACCGCACGAATGTGCTTTCGAATCTTTTCAGGCAGGTCATCCGGGCCTATGACGCTGCCGCGTGCGTAGAGTGCAGCGTGCTCGATGGTGTTCTCGAGCTCGCGCACGTTGCCGGGCCAATCGTACTGCTCGAGCAGCTTCAGCGCGTCTTCCGACAGAGTCGTAACGCGCGCTCCGGCGGCTGTGGCTCGTTTAAGAGAGTGTGCCGCCAGCAGCGGGATGTCTTCTCGTCTTTCGCGCAAGGGAGGGACCCTGAGTGTCACGACGCTGAGCCTGTAGAACAAGTCTTCTCTGAATCTGCCCTCCTTGACTTCGCGCTCCAGGTCACGATTGGTTGCCGCCAGCACGCGCACATCTACCCTGGATGCCCGGGCGCTGCCAACTCTTCGAACCTCCCCCTCCTGCAGTACTCGCAGCAGCTTTACCTGGAGTCCAAGGCTCGTCTCCCCGATCTCATCCAGAAGGATCGTCCCCTCGCCGGCTTCCTCGAACAGGCCGCGTTTATCCCCGACAGCTCCCGTAAAACTGCCTTTTATGTGGCCAAAGAGCTCGGATTCGAGAAGCGTTTCGGTCAGGGCCCCGCAGTTTACGGCAACGAATTCACCGTCGGCCCGCGGGCTGTTGCGATGAATCGCGCGAGCCACGAGTTCCTTTCCAACCCCCGACTCGCCGGTGATCAAAACTGTGGAGCGGGACGGTGCGACCATCGCAATCTCCTTGTAGACCTCGATCATCCTGGGGCTGTGTCCTATCAGCCCTGAAGCTTCACTGTATTCTCTGAGCAGCAGGGACGCCGGCTCCGGGGACTCCCGCCCTTTCAACGCGCGTCGCGCGGTCGCGATTACTTCGTTCACGTTGAAGGGCTTGCTGACGTAGTCGAACGCTCCCTCACGAATGGCCTCCACGGCCGTTTCCAGGGTCCCGAATCCGCTGATGAGTATGACCTCCGAAGCGGGCGCAATCTTCTTGACCTCCTTCAACAACGCGACCCCGTTCACTCGGCCGCCGAGATTGATATCGCTCACGATCAGATCGAAGCCGCCTCGTTCGACTTCTGCGAGCGCGGCCTCGGCCGACTGGCTGGATGAGACCTGCCACCCTTCCTCGGAGAAGATCTCAGTCAGGAAGTTACAGGTTTCAAGATCGTCGTCTATGACCAGTATGCGCTTCATGGCTGGGTCTCCGTCTCGTGCTCACCGGAGTGCTGATCGACTCGTATGTCCCGGGGTTCAGGTCGACGGACCGATTGGCGTGCGCTCTCGTTCGGCTGGGTGGCTGAGAGATTCAGCTCAACTTTGTTATGGACGATAGGCAATTTGATCTGAAATGTGGTCCCGGCTCCGCCCGGGCTCTTCACATCGACCTCTCCACCATGCTCCGAGATTATCTGCTTCACGATAGTGAGGCCGAGTCCTGTGCCCCGGCCGCCTTTGGTCGAAAACATGGGATCGAAGATCATGTCGATATGATCTTCTGCAATCCCTTCCCCGCTGTCCGCCAGTTCGATGACCACGGCGCCCGCTTCGGTCCTGGTAGCAACAGAGAGCTTTCCACCTTGGGGCATAGCATCGAGGCTGTTGTTGATCAGGTTGATGAACACCTGCTGCAACTGATCGACATCCGCCTCGATAAATGGAAGGTCCTCGGGCATATCGGTGCTGAGCTCGACGTTTCGAGCCGTCAGGGTTGGCTGCGTCGCTTCGAGTATCTGGGCCAGCAGCGAGTTTACGTCCGTAGGTTTAAGTTGAAGGCCCGGCCTGCGAGTGGAATCGAGCATCGAGCGAACGATGTTGGCGATCCTGTCTATCTGGTCCGCGATTACATCGAGGCGTTTGATCATTCGCTCGTCAGTCGCGCGGGCCCTGAGCAATTGAACGTGGCCGGAGATGAGGTTCAGGGGTGTTCCAACTTCGTGGGCGAACTGTGCGGCCAACTGGCCGGCGGCGGCAAGGCGCTCGAGTTGGGTAAGCTGCCGCTGCATTTCGAACAGCCGCAGGTTCGCTTCTTCGAGCTGCTCCTTGCGCTCGGCGATCTCGGCGGTCGCTTCCTTAACACGATCTTCCAACTGGCGCTGCTCCCGGTTTAGCTGGTCGGTCATCTCGCGTATGCGGCCGAGCATTCGATTGAATCTTGAAGCCAGTAGCCCGATCTCATCGCGCGAGACGGGCGCGACCTCCGCCGCCAGGTCACCCGATTCCGCCCGCGACATTCCCGCAAGCAAATTATCTATGGGCCGGTAGACGAGTTGGCGGAACAGGAAGTAAGTACTGAGCGTGATGGCCACGATAGCCAGCAGCATCAGGGGCCAGACCAGGCTGCGCAGCCTTGCGGCGTAGCTTTGAGTGGTGTCAAAGCGGAGAATAACCGCAACTGTCCCTATCTGGGTCGCCCCACTGCCTTCGAGCGGCGAGATCACAGGCGCCATAGCCTGCATCACTATCGTCTTACCTTGTGCGTGAACCGCTGTAATCTGGGCGCTGTCGATCTGACGCCTGGCTTTTGAAACATCGTCAGGTGGGGACGGCGCGACGCCGAGCGGCAATTTTATCTCTTCGTTCCATCGGTCGTGGTCGAACTTGTAGAACACCCTCACTTCGGACATCGGCGAGTTGTTTTGTTCGATCAGGTCGGAAATCTCCTCGCTGGCATCGGTCCAGTCGGGGACCAGCGTCACTTCAGCCGTTCGCTCCTTGCCCTTCTGTTTGCGCCGTTCGCGTTTAAGGTGATGTTCGACGGATATTGCCACACGGGTGGCCAGCAACTCCGCCTGTTCTCGTTGCTGCTGATCGCTCAGGGTATTCACGGCCAGGTCCGAGAAATAGGCCATTATCGCAAACACCGCCACCAGCACGGCCGAAGTGACGATGGTAGTCCTCGTGTGCAGCTTGAGTGGCCCAGGCTTTGACGTGCGGTTCGAACTCATGAACTCAGTCCTTGCTAAGCACCTGGTTGCGCGAATCTACGGGCGATTCTCCTTCAGTCTCCCATGGCGGCGCAACCAGTCTGCGTCCCCGGCCATCATCGCTAATCGAGATGTCCGGCTCATCCAGATGCAGACGGTCCCAGAGCTTGCACGTGACCTGCTTGTGCATCTGGTCGAGAGCTTCACAGTAGTTTGTGAACTCGCAGCGGCGGACTTCGTCGCCGCGGCCCAGCTTCATCTTTACGAACCAGTCTGGATCTGCAAGCGACTGGCGTGCCGCGGCGATGATGTCGGCGTCGCCGCGCCGCAGGATCGACTCACACTGCTCGAAAGTCGCAAGCCCTCCGGATGCAACGACGGGCGTGCTGAAGCCTTCAGCATTCACCGCGCTCTTGATCGCCGAGACCAGAGGGACGTTGCGGCCAAACGGACCAATCGCATCTGAAATGACCGTCGGCATGCATTCATATCCGCTGCGACCGGTGTAAGGATAGACGGCCTGTCCAACTTTGGGTTGTTTGGCGTCCTCGAACTTCCCCCCTTTTGACACCGAGAGGTAGTCGAACCCGGCGCGAGCGAACTGAACGCCGAAGTAGACGGCATCCTCGAGGTGGCTCCCTCGCTCGATGACCTCGTCCGCGAGAAATCGAACACCAAC
>JBGPFL010000359.1:0-5770 GCA_041483295.1 Blastocatellia bacterium
AACCTCGACCTCGAAGTCACGATCAACGGGACGACCTATAAGGGCAACGTCTTCTCGGGCGCGAACTCGACCAGCGGCGGCATGGCCGACGGCAAGAACAATGTCGAGTCGGTCTTCCTGCCTGCGGGCCTCTCGGGCTGCGTCACCGTCACAGTCCGCGCCACCAACATCGCCGACGATGGCGTGCCGGGCAACGCAGACACCACCGACCAGGACTTCGCCCTCGTGGTCTACAACGTGACTCCGCCGGCCGCGCCATTTCTGGGGGATTACAACAGTGCGACTGTAATCGCCAGCAAAACGATCGAGGTCTCGCCATCCGCGCCACCCTCCGATCCGAATGGCGACCTCAGTTTCATAGCGGTCTCGCCAATGACGCTGGTGGGCGGCGGAACGCCCCAGGCAGACCAGACGACTGGCGTCGTCACCATCGTCACCTCACGCACCACACGGCTGGGTAGCCACCACTTCTACGTGCAAGCGACCGATTCCTGTGGTCTTACGATGAGGAGAGAATTCTTCCTGACCGTCGTCAATTCACCGCCGGTGATCACTCGCAACGCGAATTCCGTCAGCACGACGCAGGGCGCAGGATCGCCGCTCGCCCCGATCACCATAGCTGCGGTTTCCGACCTGCAGGATGACCCCGGAGCTTTGCTCGTCTCCGCCACAGCTCCGGCAGGACTGACGGTTCAAGTGATGAACTCAAACGGAACCATCAGCTCAACAGCTACGGCGATCTGCGCCATCGCGCCCGGCACCTATACCGCCACTCTGACTGTGACGGACAGCACAGGGGCGCGTGCGTTGGCGACTTTCGCCATCATCGTAGACCCGAACGCGCCGCCGACCATCGGCACTTACCTCAACTCCGGAGTGACGGTTGGCGGAGCAATCGTCATCGTTCCTAACGCCCCGCCGTCAGACCCGAACAACGCGGTAACCCTGACGGTCAATCCAGTGATACTGCCCGGCGGCGGGCAGGTGACGGTCAATCCGTCCAACGGTCACGTGACCGTCAACACCGCGGCGACCACAACGCAGGGTACCTATGGAGTGATAGTAACCGTGCGAGATGCTTGCGGCGCACAGGTGAAGAAGACCTTCAAATTGACTGTGCGCAGCTCGAGCTGCGTCGCGGAACAGGGCGTCGTCTTCGTAGCTGACACGGGCAACAATCGAGTTCAGCGGTTCGGCGGCGGCGCCTGGAACGTTATTGGGGCGGGCACGCCGGGAAGCGGGCCCGGACAATTCACGAGACCCGAAGCTGCGGTGGCGAGCCCCGATGGTCAGACGTTTTATGTCGCCGACACAGGCAACCGCCGCATTCAGTGGTCGCAGAACGGCGGCGGAACCTGGGCTGTCTTCGCCAGTAACCTTGTGCCGCAGGGGCTCGTGCTCGACCGGGATGGCAACCTCTATGTCTCCGACGCGCAGGACAATCTTGTGATGCGATACGCGGGCGGGAATCCCGGCACGCCTATCGTACTGGCGGGGAGCGGCTCAGGCGCCGGGCGAGTCAACAATCCGAACGGATTGGCGATTGATTGCCGAATGAATCTCTACATCGCAGACACCGGAAACAACCGCATCCTGGTGATCGCGAACGCCGACTCGGTGGGATTCCCCAATCTCGGGACGGTCCTGGCCGGGTCAGGGGCCGGGCTGAATCCGGCGCAAGTCACCGCGCCGCAGGGAGTGGCAGTAGACAACTCTGGAAAGCTCTACATCGCTGACACGGGCAACGACCGCCTGCTGATGATTGCGGGCGCGCCTTCTCCGGGAGCGGCCACAGTGCTCTGCACGTCCGGCCCCGCTCTTGGTCAGGTGCGCAGCCCCGAAGGCGTTACGATTGCGGCATTCGCAGCCGGACCGCTCGGGGGCGTCGAATCAATCATCGTGAGCGACACGACCAACAACCGCATCCAGGGTCGCAATCTGTCAGCCGGGTCATGGGTGCTGATCCCGCCTCCGTTGGGCGGCGGCCCCGGCGCAGCGGCGGGTCAGTTCAA
The DNA here is from genome assembly GCA_041483295.1 of Blastocatellia bacterium. Lineage (GTDB taxonomy): Bacteria > Acidobacteriota > Blastocatellia > UBA7656 > UBA7656 > DASYSA01. The sequence continues at coordinate 2,013 of JBGPFL010000359.1, forward strand.
TCTTCCGAGCAAGATACGCTGACCTCCGCGTACTACGACGACCTTGATGGAGAGGTCGTCGACTGTAGCAAGGCTCTCGAGATGGATCCGACCCTTGCCGACGCCTGGGTCGGTTCCTCTCTGGGCCACGGTAACGCCGGCCTCCTTGTCTGCTGACCGACTCTTGAGCGCTAGCGCGACTTCGGAGGCCGATCGGTGGGCCGTAGCAACCAAAACCTGGTCGAACGAACTCAGATTCGCGAGGCCGGCCTCATAAGCCGGCTCCAGGTTCATAACCAGCGCCCGCCTGTTCCTTCGGGTCCTTCCTGGATTCTGGCGAGGCCAATCCCACGCGGAACAGCAAGCGCTCAAATCTCGGGTCTGGGCGCAGGCCGTCCAACATCGGCTCGACTCTCAGCGTGAAGAGGTCGACTGAGTGCTTTTCAAAGGACAGCTCGAGCCAGTCGAACGCCCGATCGTTCTCTCCGAGTCCGGCATGAACGATGGCGAGATGATATGGCGGGACGTGGCTGCGCTTCGATTGCTCGTTTAGTTCGAGGAGCGTCTTGAGCGCCTCGTCTCTCTTCCCCGCTGCCGCGTACGCGAATCCGAGAAATGACAATACCTCCGTGTTGCCGACCGAGAGCTCGCGCGCCTTTTGCAGCTCATTGATAGCTTCCGGGTGCATTCCTTCTTGCGTGTAAGACCTGCCAAGATTGATGTGCGAAAGCCAGAAGTTTGGATCCATCTCAAGCGTCCTGGCTTCCTGCTTCATCACTTGACCGTACTCGCGCGCGTAGTACAACGCTCGTCCCAGGTCTGCGCTGATGACGAGCGAGAGCGGATCGAGATCCCCGGCCAGTTTCAACTCTGCAATACTCTCATCGCACCGCCCCATTGCCGTTAGGTGCTCGGAATACCAGTGGTGCGCAGACGGGTAGCCCGGATTCAGCTCGATGGCCCTTCTGAGTTCTTTTTCGGCGGCAGCCCACTCCCAGTTATGAAGCATGGAGTGCCCCAGCGAGGCATGCGCTTCCGCGAACTTTTCATCAATCTTCAGAGCCATCGCGGCTGCCGCCTTTGCCTTTGCGAATCCTTCCTGCGGCGAGATGGCTTCGCGCACGACGAGAAGAGTGTACGAGTCGGACAACCCGGCATAAGCGGAAGCGTAAGTTGGATCGAGATCAATCGCCTGCTTGAAGTACTCGACCCCTCTATTGAGCGATTCGGTCGATCGCCTGTTCCAGAAATAGCGCCCCTTGAGATACGCTTGATACGCCTCAGTGTCCTCGGTGTAGTGCTTCCTGAGCAGCCGCTTCTCCTCGCCGGTCAGTTTCAGCATAAGCGCCGCCGCTACCTGTTCCGAAATCGAATCCTCCACCGCAAATATATCCGTGAACCTCTCATCGAACTTTTCAGCCCATAGCGCAGACCCATCCTTCACACTCACCAATTGCACGGTGATTCGAATTCTGTCGTCCCACCTCTGTATGCTGCCGTCGAGGACGGCTGCTACATTCAACTCTCTGCCCGCCACTTCAGGCTCTTGCCTCAACCCTACGTACTTGAACACCGCGCTCGTAGGTCGCACCCTGATCTGGCGGATGTTGGTCAGCCTGGTAATCAACGCATCGGCCATACCTAACCCAAGATACTCATCGGCCTCGTCAGCGCCGAGCGACTTGAACGGCAGCACTGCGATTGATCGCACTCCACTCCCTGCTTCGACCTCTTCTTCTACAACGACGCTCGACCTGGTACGGCGATGCACTATCAACGTAGCGCCTGTCAACTCCTTCACGTCTGCTACAAAGCGATAGCCTCGCTTCGGGACTGTCTCTATGTACTTCTGCTCGGATGTCTCGCCCAATGCCTTTCTCAGATCAGATATGTTGCGAGCAAGAGTTGCCTCTTCGACAAAGGTGTCGGGCCACAGTCTTGTCATCAACTCATCCTTTTCTATGAGGTGGCCGCAATTCTCGATGAGCGCAAGCAGGGTATCGAATACCTTGGGCGGAAGGGGCACAGACTGGCCGTCGCGCAGCAAAAGCCGCTCAATGGCATTCAGGTGAAACGCGCCGAACTGGTAGTTAACGCTGGTTCCTTTGCTCATAGGCTTCACTGCCCCTCAAACCCAACGCGCCGCAGCAGTTCACCGAATCGGGGGTCGGCGCGAATAGGGTCGAGCCGCGGGTCGATGCTCAAATAGATCATCCACTCCGCCTGTTCCTCAAATGCCCTGCCAAGCCAGTCTAACGCCTTATCCTTCTCTCCAAAGCCCAAACAAACGATAGCCATATCGTATGGAGAGACGTATCGCAGATCATCGGGCTCGCACAGAATCGCTCGCAGGTCCAACGCTTCCTGCGTCCGGCCGGAGATCGCATAGGCGTGCGCGAGCGACGCTAAGGTATCTGTGTTGGCGTCAGACAGGCCCCTAGCCGTCTCGAACTCCGCTATCGCTAAATCGTACATCTGCTTCTGCTCGAAGGCTAACGCCAGGCTCATGTGAGCAGCGAAGAAGTGCGGATCCATCTCAAGGGTTGTTTGGATTGTCGCCATCGCCTCGTCGTATCGGCGGGCAAAATAGAGTATCTCGCCTACGTCGGTGTTTATGATGAGCGACAGAGGGTCCGCCTCTGCCGCAAGCGAGATCTCAATCAAGGCTTCATCAGGGCGGCCATTGAACGCTAGAAAATACGCGTACCAGTGATGGGCCGACGGATAGCTGGGGTTCAGCTCGATGGCGCGCATGAATTCTCGCTCGGCTGCCGCCCATTCGTAGTGATGCATGTGCAGGTGCGCTAACGAGGCATGAGCCTCGGCCCGCGAGTCATCAATCTGCAGAGAGCGGATTGCTGCCAGCTTCGCCTTCGAGAAAGCTTCCCTTGGTGATATGGCCGTAATTCCCACATCTCCGAGCTTGGTGTAACAATCGGCAAGGCCGCCGTAGGCCAGCGCGTACTCAGGGTCAATACTTATCGCCCGCTCGAAGCATTCAATGCCCTTTTTGAGCGCTTCTGTCGTTCTTCGGTTCCAATAGTAACGACCTTTCAGGTAGAGCTGATATGCTTCTGTATTCTCTGTGTAACGCCTGGTAAGCAGTTTCTTCTCCTCGCCAGTCAACTTCAGCATCAGCGCCTCTACGACCCGCTCGGAAATCGAATCCTCGACCGCGAAGATGTCTGTAAACTTCTCATCAAACTTATCGGCCCAAAGCGATGCTGCATCTCTTACGCTGACTAGCTGCACTGTGACTCGAATACCGTCGCCCGACCTCCGAATGTTCCCTTCAAGCACTGACTCCACATTCAGTTCTCGTCCTGCTACCAAGGGGTCTTGTGCCACACCTACGTACTTGAATACTGCGCTAGTCGGCCGCACGATAATCTGACGTATGTTGCTCAGCCTCGTTATTAATGCGTCAGCCATTCCTAAGCCGAGGTATTCGTCAGCACTAGCTGCACCAACTAGCTTGAACGGCAGCACCGCGATTGATTTCGGCGCTCTGCCAGTTTCGATCTCTTCTTCGACAACTACTCGCGATCGGATGTGACGCTCGACTGTTAGAGTATCAGCAGATAACCGCTTCACACTTGCTATAAACCTGTAGCCTCGCTTTGGAACTGTCTCTATGTACTTCTGCTCCTTAGAGGTCTCGCCGAGAGCCTTTCTCAGATCTGATATGTTGCGCGCCAGCGTCGCCTCTTCGACAAACGTGTCTGGCCACAGCTTTGACATCAACTGGTCTTTGTCTACCAGGCGGCCAGAGTTCTCAA
>JBGPFL010000360.1:0-5747 GCA_041483295.1 Blastocatellia bacterium
CCAGAACTATCGTGCCAATCCACAACATTCCGATAACGATACGCTTTATTAACATATATTCTCCTTTCTAAAGGAAGCAATATTATCAATTCGAACCGAGGAACTCTGCGTCAAATGCCGCGTCCCCCTTGATCCCCAACGTCGGAAGCAACGCACGAATATCTCTCAGCCTTTTCAGCCCGCGCGCAATGATCGGGCTGAGGAGCGCGGTTGAAAACGGATTGTACTTCTCTCTTGCCTCATTGGCCGCGGCCTGGACCTCCGCAAGCCGGGGCTTCAACTGATCGGCCGCGGCTCCGGCGTACTCTGCTATTCCGACGAGGCTGGTGTCTATTCCATCGAAGATGTCTTTCTCTTGCTTGGGCGCACCCAGCGAACTATCGATGAGTTTGAGCCTTGAGAGCTGCGGGCCTCGGCGTTCGATTGTGCCCTGGTCTTGTGTTCGATGCTGGCTGCGGCCTTGCATCGCCACTTCATAGTAACTGCGTCCGAGAAGCGGATCGAATTGGCCGGTATTGATCGAGAGCGTCAACTCGTTGTTTGGATTCTGAGATCCATCGCGTTGTTGTGACCGGTCTGATGAACGGACATAGAGCTTCTTTGCTTTCCAGGGTCTGAGGCCCTCCGCGATCTGTTCGGGGAAACGCCCAGGGTCGGCTGCGGCCCGATAAGCTTCTGGAGTGAGGAAGCCGGCGGTTTGATGATGTCCGTGGCCATCGCTCGGCGTGCCGTTCCATTGAGAAGCGATTACTAAAGGACGAAAGGTGCGAATGACCCGAACCATGTCTGCGAGAACGGCGTCGCGGTCCCACTTCGCAAGGGTCTCTTCGCGAGACTTGCTGAAGCCGAAGTCGTAGGCGCGAGTGAAAAACTGGATCGCCCCGTCGAGCCTGCGTGCGGCGAGCAGCTCATCAGTTCGAATGACGCCGAGCAGCTCATACAGCTCAGGGCCGATCAGGTTCTGGCCCCCGTCTCCTCTCGTGAGCGACAGGTAAGCGGTCCGGGCCTGACGTCCCTGCGCAAGGTACGCCAGCAGTCCGCTGTCTTCATCGTCAGGGTGGGCGCCGGTATGAAGCACACTGGCGACGACGCCCAGTCGCCTGATAGCCTGGCCGAGACCGATAGCTCCGCGCGCTTCAGCCGGCGGAGCGTCGCCGGTGACCCGGTGAATTGGGGGCAGCCCACCCGTGACGATGAAGGCCAGCATCAGTGCGAATGCGAGGAGTCTGTTTCTTGAGCGAAAAGGGTTCACATCGGCCTCCTTGAGAGGTAGTCACTGTGAGTCAGGTAAAGCTACTGTCGCGTCGCCAAACGGCCACTCGCGGCGGCGATAAGACCTGATGAAGTAGATCACCAACCCGACTATTATCAAAACGGCTGCATACTTGATCTCTTTTTGAAAACCGTCACGCTTGAAGAGAACAAACAAGAACCCGACAAGAGCCAACACGCTTGGCAGAGGATACAGCCACATGCGAAAAGGACGCACCATATCGGGGCGCCGGATCCTGAGCACTATGACCCCGACAGTCTGAGCAAGAAACTGTACCATTATTCGAATGACTACCAGCGCCGCTATCACATCCGCAAGTCTCAAAAAACAGAATAGCGAGGCCACCGTCCCGAGCACCAGAAGCGATACATATGGAAAACGGTGCTTTCGATGAACTCGAGAGAACACCTTGAAGTAGTTGCCATCGAGCGACGCGGCGTACGGCACGCGTGAGTATCCGAGCATCAACGAAAACACTGAAGCAAAGGCAGTCCAGATGATCAGCGCAGTCGCGAGATAGCCGGCCCAGTGGCCGTAGAGCCTCTCCATGAAGACCGAGATCACAAAGCGCCGAGCATCGAGGTTCTCAGGCTTCGCGGTTTCAGCAAGCTCCCGCCACGGTATCACTCCAAGGATGCTGATGTTCATTACGATGTAGATCACGGCAACAGCCAAAATCGAGTAGATCACGGCTCGCGGTATCGTCCGGCCCGGGTCCTTCACCTCCCCGCCAAAGAAGCAGACATTGTAGTATCCCCAGTAGTCGTACACCGAAATGAGCATCGCAGCCCCGAGACCGGTAAAGAACTGCGGCGAGAGCTTGAACGCGTCCGGAGGAAAATCGAAGGCTCGCGCCGGGTCGAAATGGATGATGCCGGACACAATCACCCACAGTACAGTTCCCATGACTCCCACCCACAGAAGTCCGGATAGTCGTCCGATGATTGTGATCTTGCGGTAGAGCAACGTCACGGCGCCCACGCAGGTGCCAATTGCCACGAACGTGCCGGCAGTCACCAACAAACTCACCGAGAGCTGGCCCAGGATCGGAACATCAAGGCGTATTTCACGAACTAGAAAGGTCTGAGCGAGCGACGGCCAGATATAGCTGGCATAGTTCGACAGCCCGATAGAACCGGAAGCCATCGAAAGTGGCGCGCTGAAAGTAAGCTGCCAGATGAACAGAAAGGACATTAGTCGACCGAGTTTGTTGGGACCGTAGATCTCTCGGAGGTAGCGGTACGACCCGCCCGAGCCGGGCATCGCGGCGCCAAGTTCGGCCCACACCAGCCCGTCGCAAATGCACAGTACGGCCCCCAGTATCCAACCAAGCATTGCCTGAGGCCCGCCCATTGCAGCAATGATGAGCGGAATAGTGATGAAAGGACCGACGCCAATCATATCTATCATGTTCAGCGTCGTCGCACTCGCAAGGCCGACCCCTCGAATCAACTGAGGCGAGTCCTCTGCGCCCTCCCCCTTTCCCCCCGAATCGAGAGTGGACACTGCTGCATCGGTCTCATTGCTGTCGGTCAGCGCCATCATCTGCTCCGTTTTCGAATTGGCCCATTCCGCAATGCCGAACGTCTGCCTCAGCAGGCAGGTTGGCAGACAGTTTAAACCAAAAGTGAGCCGGGCCAAAAACGGAATCACGACACAGCGACTCATTCGTTGAGAATGGGAGAGGAGATCTTCAGTCGGAAGGGATTCCCTAGTTGCGGTGACGTATGAGAGGCACGGTGTCTTAACTCTTCAAGTCCGGTTTACCGCAGGTGCACAGGACGATTTGGACACTAGCTTTTGGGTTCCGGTCTGCCCAGCTCAAATTCCAAATCGAAAGCTTCACGCAATTCGAAATCCGAAATTCGCAATTCTCTACTGGCTTATTCGGGGCCTGTTACTCTGGCCGCCCGGGAAATTCGGATTTACTCCGGGCTGGACTTGGCCGCCGGGAAAGTTCGGATTCACTCCCGGCATCGTTTGTGGATCCGGAATGAAGATGAAGATCCATTGCTCGTAATTCGATAAACCATACAGCGAACGCACCGACGGTCCCTTGAGTTTGGGACGGACTCCAACGATGGGAATACTGCTCTTCCCGGGTTGGTCCGACGAGTCTTTGTCTTTGAATATGTGTGCCAACGGGTCTACAACGCCGTCATCATCGTCATCATCATCGTCGTCATCCAGAACCGGCGGAGTCTCAGGTTGACCTGGTGTTCGGGGAGGCTGACCCGGTTGTGCCGGACCGGGTGGCCGATTCGTGTTCGCCTGCTCGGAACCAGAACCAGAGGGGAGGACGATGGTCGGAGTCACACGTTGTAGCCTCGGCGGAGGACCCGCGATCATCTGGAGCACCTGCGGAATCGGGTTCCCGGTTGCGGCGGCATAAGCCTGCAAGAAAGGCGCGAGAAGTGGGTCTCGAGCTCGAACGGGTTCCCATTCCTCGTTTGTCATCGGATCGATCATAGCCGACCGCCTGACGAATTTGATCTGCCTCTCTCCGGCCGTAACCCCGTCACGAAGCTTCTTGAGGTCGAGTAAGTACCCCCCAAATCGCGTCGGGGGCGCCAGGAGTTGCGGGGCGCCCCTCTGCCCACTGTTGTAATAGCGGCCGATCGCTTCGGCCATCTGCTCGCCGCGATACTTCATCTCCTCTTCTTTGTCACGCTGTACCGCGAATCTCACACTCGGTACGGCAGAGACGAGCAGGACGCCCAGAACCATCAGCGCCAGAATCAGACCTAACAGTGCCCATCCTGATTCCGCCCGCTCAGTTCGTAGCTCAATCCTGTCTCTTATCCCAGGACCGTGCCCTGAAGACCCGAGGATAGACATGACTCGCTCTGGAAGGTTCATCATCGCGCCTTGTCCTGCATCGCCACGCGTTTCTTGATCTGATACTGAGTGTGAATGACGTCGACCCCATCGTTCGTAACCGACTCAACACGCCATACACCCTGGACGGTGCCGCCGCGTTGCACCCTGGCGACTTCCTTGGTGCCATTCATCTCGAGTACGCCAATGTCGCCAATCCTGCCAATGTATTTGAAAGGAGGATCGGGCGATGCCACGACGACAAAAGATGCATGGTTCGAAAAAAGCTTGGGATCAGTCGGGGACCTGACCTCAACGGCCAACGTCGTCTGCGATGAATACTCGGTAGCACGTATCTCAATTGAAAGCGTCGTCTCGTTTACTCGCTTCGTCGGCCTGGGATTCCCGTTTATCAGCACCTGCGCGTCCGCCGGAAAGGCCTTGCCGGCTACCGTCATCGTAAAGGGCCGAGGCGTACCAGCCACCGCGGTTTGAGGTTGAAGATAACTGATCGTTATTGGAGGCGGCTTTTCTGGTGGCGGTGGAGGCTTCGGGGGTTCCTTGTAGTAGTCAAATATGTTTCCGCGCTTACCCACTGCAGGATCTCCTCCCCTGGAATAAGCAATCAAGTGCAGATCCAGGGGCGTTTGGTCGTACAACAGCAGTTGCAGTTTTTCCTGCGGGGTAGCCGCGGATTGGGCCTGTCGTGTCGTTTGAATGACCGATCCTGAACCCGGCTTCGTGGTCGACGGGACATTCGCAGCTGTGGTCGTGGCCTTCGGCTTGGAAGCGGAGCCCGTGAATACAAAGGTGCGCAACACATAGACGGCGAGCACCACCAGAAGCGCCCCCAATAGCACCATCTCTCGAGTCTTCTTCTTTGAACGCTTTGCCGCCATTTTGTTCTGCTCACTCAAACGCCGGAGTCGGCGGATAGTTCGGCTAAGGCTGAAAGTAGGCCGACAGGCTGATTGTCACCGAAAGCCCCGAGACATTTGAACTAGCACGCCGCCGTCGACCGGTGTCACCGTCCGTCTCTTCGGCCGCCGCGATGAGGTTAATTGACCGAATCGTCAGGAACTGTTTGTTCTTTTCGAGATCGCTGATAAAGGAGCGGAGCTTGTCATACTGACCGGAGACCGTGAAGTTAATGTTGAGCTGCGGAAAGGGGTTTAACAACGGTTCTCCGCTCCTGCTCCTGGACCTCTTCTTCTCGTTCTGCTGACCGATATTCTCCAGGTTCATCTCAAGGCCGCTCGTCAGCAGGGCACCGTGCTTCTTCACTAACGCATTAATCTCGTCTATGAGCGCTCGTTGTCCCTGATGCCGCGGCTTAAGGTACTGGGTCTTGAATGCCCCGAGACTGTCCAGCGCGTCCTTAAGCGTGTCCCTCGGCGGCGGGTCTGTGGTGGGCTTTAGTATCAACGCAATCTGCTTCTTCTGAAGGTCGTATTGCGCTTCGAGCCTCGCGAGTCTGTCCTGCTCGGGCTTGAGAGTCGAGAAGTAGTAGTACAGTGTTCCAAAGAAGAACAACAGGACTATGATGGCCGCTGCGATCTCGCCCGCACCGAAGTTGAGCCGCCTTGTCGACAGGTGCGGCCGCCGAATCTCTATTTTGGAAACTCGCTCTCTGATCTGAGTGCTCATCAGTCCTCAC
>JBGPFL010000361.1:0-5736 GCA_041483295.1 Blastocatellia bacterium
CGTATGGCAAATAGGATTTCTTATTGGGTATTGCTAACGGCCCAACACATAACCGACACCTACAAAGACTGGCTCCAGGAGTCTCGTTACGAGATCGCGCCTGGCAGTAACATAAAGAAGGGCGATACTGTTTACCTTTGGTGGGTCATCGACGGTTTCATGTTTGGCTGGGGCATCGTCTCAGAGACCCCGAGAATCAGCGAAGAACTCGATGCATATGGTCGAAAGAGACTAATCGTCACGGTTAAGAGAGAGGAAGGGTTCGAGCCACCACTGACGAGATCTCAGATTGAAGCGGATCAGAGCTTGGTTGGACTTATTCCGTCCAGTTGGAATGACCTGTACGGGATTCCGATTGACACGCTTCATGCTCACCACCTTAACGACGTGATCAGGTCCCAGGGCTTTAGGGCTCCAGAGGGTTCAGCCCCTATTGGTTGGCTGGTTGAAGGTATCCATATGATGAAGACACTCCGAGTGACCGGGTGGAAGTCCATCAAGGAAACAGTGCCGGCCTTGGAATTTGGACAGGTCAACGTGTTGATCGGTGCAAACGGATCCGGGAAATCAAATCTGTTCTCCTTCTTCAAACTGCTAAGCGAATTGGTCGAAGGGCGCTTGCAAGAATTCATTGCAAAGTCGGGCGCTGCCGACTCTCTTCTGCATTATGGCTCTAAGAATACTCAAACTATTGAAGGGGAGCTTGAATTCGATACTCCCACAGGCGCTAGTCGATACTATATGCGTTTGATACATGCTGCTGTGGACACCCTTGCCTTTGCGGAGGAACGTATAGAGTTTCAAGGAACTGATGATACGAATCCGCTTCGCTACACCCTCGGTGACGGTCACCGAGAGTCGCTCTTAAAGTTGAGGTCCAACGAGGGGAACCTGACCGCGTATGTCGTATACCGTCTGTTACGTGGACTCCTCGTGTTTCACTTTCACGACACTTCTGAAACGGCGAAAATGAGACAATCTAGTTACATAGAGGCAAACCGATATCTTTATCCGGATGCGGGGAACCTCGCATCGATGCTCTATCTCTACAAGACAGCGCAACCCGATGTGTATCGGCGCATCGTCTCCACCATTCGAATGCTGGTCCCTGCGTTCGGTGATTTCGTGCTTGAGCCTCAGCGCCTCGACCCTAAGAGCATTGTGCTCAATTGGAAACAGCTCACAAGCGACTATTTGTTCGGCCCACACCAACTCTCCGACGGTAGCTTGCGGGCGATGGCGATAACCACTCTGTTACTCCAACCTGAGAATAATCTGCCGAACGTGATCGTTCTCGATGAACCAGAACTAGGCCTGCACCCGCAAGCCCTTGAACTTCTCCTCGGCTTGATCCGATCGGTTTCTCATAGAACGCAGGTGATCCTGGCTACGCAGTCTCCGACTCTTCTCGACTACTTCGAACCTGGGGAGATTATCGTGGCTGACGTGCATGAAGGGGTATCACGCTTTCGCCGCCTCGACGAAAGTCAGCTTACCGATTGGTTGGAAGACTATGCAATCAGTGAACTCTGGGAGAAAAACGTGATCGGCGGAGGACCTCTGCCGTGATCGAGCTTTACGTTTTCTGCGAAGGCCCTACCGAACAACGTTTTTGCAACTTGGTTCTTCGGACTCACCTGTTTCCGGTCGGTAATGACGGTGTCGTGCACACGCCTAAGATTGCGAACAGCAAGCGACGGGGTGTTACCAGCCGCGGAGGTATCGGGAAGTACGCAACGTTGCGTCGAGACATCTCGAATGAACTCAGGAGGCATCGGAGGCCCCACGTGTTCTTTACAACAATGATCGACCTCTATGGCCTGCCGAAAGACTTCCCGGGCAAAGCCGATCGCATTCGCGATCCAGCCAATCCGACTCCTTACGTGAAGGCACTGGAGGCTGCTTTCCAATCTGACATCGACGACGACCGATTCATTCCCTACCTTCAACTTCACGAATACGAAACACTTCTGTTTGCAGATCCTGATGCGCTCGTCCCGTCATTCGAAAACTGTCAAAAGGCTGTTCGTGAGATGAAGGCCATTGTCTCGAGCGTGCTCAGCATCGAGCACATCGACGATGGTGAAAGTACGGCGCCTTCGAAGAGAATCACTGCGGTATTACCCGCCTACTCTGGACGGAAAACATCTGCCGGTCCCCAGATTGCAGAACGCATTGGAATGCCAGTTCTTCGAGAGAAATGTCCGCACTTCCACGACTGGATTTCCAGGCTCGAACAGACTCTCAGAGTCTGAATCGGTGCGAGGGGATGAAACATAGCCGCGCAAGGAGTCGCCGGCTTCGGCTCGTACAGTCGCGCCTGGCTCCACTCCTACTGCGGAGGTTATCACAGCTTGAACGCGCATGGTCACAAAGCAGCCGCACCAGCTATCATCGTCACAACCGTTTTCGCCATTACTGCACAATCGCCTTCCCTCGGGGTAAACAGAACCGACGACATCAGCTTCGTAAGAGACGATACGCTGACGGTTCAACTGGCCGCGGTCCGCGACACCTCTCAAGAACACGTGTCGCTCTTGTCTTCCGAACTGCAAATGTATTTCGGTGAGAGTCATGCCCTTCCGTTCACTATTCTAAGTTCGGGACTCGATTCCCCTTCGCGAGACCTGGCCTCAGATACGGAAGGCGAGTACGGCGAAACCAAGCAAACTTCCTCCAATCCCATCATTCCGCCAATGATGACAAGCCCGCCGGGCGCGGCGCGAGTTGAACAGCGGACTCAAGGCACTCGACCCGGCCCGGTGCTCGCCGAAAGCTTCGATGGAGTCGGCGTCGGCTTCGAAGGACCGCAGGGCACTGCCGCGCTGCGCAACCCGTCCGACAATAGCCTCGGCGTCGGGCCGAACCACATCTTCCAGATCGTGAACTCGCGGATGGCTATCTACACGAAAAGCGGCAAGCAGTTCGACCGGAGCGGTAAAGTTCTATACGGTCCTGTCCCCACCAACACGATCTTCAAAGGCTTCGGCGGCGCGTGCGAAACCACTAACAATGGCGACGCAGTCGTTCGCTATGACCAGCTCGCGGATCGCTGGCTCGTCGTGATGCCGATCTTCAGGCGCGGTCCCGTCCGCCCAGACCAGCCCACACCCGGCCGATCCGGTGATCCCGCTCAGGTGAGCGTGCCCGGCCAACCAGGTCAGCCTGGTGCGCCGGCCATGCTCTTCGTGCCTCCATCGAACCCACCAGCTCCGACCGGACAATCGCCGCAATCCGGGTCGCCCGGTCAGGGAGGCCCACCCGCCCAGCAAGGACCGTACTCGATGTGCTACGCGATCAGCATCGGACCGGATCCGTTCGGCCCATACTACCGCTACGAATTCTTGCGGCCGCTCTTCCCGGACTATCCTCGGCCGGCGATCTGGCCCGACGGGTACTACGTGCCAACCAGTACCGGCGATGAGGTGATCCAAAAGCATGCGTGCGTCGTTGAGCGTGCGAAGATACTGAAGGGCGAGCCTGCGGCCGAGCAGTGCATAATCATCGACGGTGTCAACTTCCTGAACAACGCGGACATCGATGGCAAGCGACTGCCGCCACCCGGCGCGCCAAACATCATGATGGCGGCGGGTGGCACGCAACTGAAGAAGGTCTTGGAGGATGACGGGATCTTCGTATGGGAGTTCCACGTCGATTGGAAGAATCCGCAAAACACAAAGATCAGCGGCCCCGAGAAGATCGCGGTAGCTCCCTACCATTATTTGTGTGACGGGCAGCTCACGAACTGCGTGCCGCAGCCGGGGACGGACCGTCGCCTCGACGCCCAGGGCGACAAGATCATGCAGAGGCTTGTCTATCGAAGGATCGGCGACCGCGAGTCTATTGTGGGCGTCCACTCAATCAACACCTCGGCCGGAGGAGGCGGCGTACGCTGGTATGAGTTCCGGATCAACAAGGACCGCAACGTCAGCCTGTATCAGCAGGGCACCTATGCGCCGAGTGGCTTCTACCGGTGGATGGCGAGCCCAGCCATCGACCGGCTGGGCAACATCGGCATCGGTTACTCGTTCGGGGGGACGCCAAACTTCGCCGGCCAGCGCTTCGCCGGGCGGCTCGCCAAAGACCCGCTCGGTCAGTTGACGCTGCGTGAGACGGTACTGGTGGAAGGCGAAGGAGTGCAGAGCGCCATGCGCTGGGAAGACTATGCGCAAACGGCCATCGACCCAAGCGACGACTGCACGATCTGGTACGTCGGCGACTACATCAAGAAAGACGCGACGAGTTACTCGAGCAGGATTGGTGCTTTCCGCATGCCCGGCTGCGTAACTCCTAAATGAACATGAAAGCTCTCCTTTTTCTTTTCCTTTTTGTCTCCCCCGTAATTCTTGCTGAGGACTGGCCACAGTTTCGAGGCCCCACAGGGCAAGGTCGTTCGGATGAACGCGGACTCCCGCTGACCTGGAGCGAGACCAAAAATGTACGGTGGAAAACTGCGATCCCGGGAAAGGGCTGGTCTTCGCCGGTAATTCAGGGGGATCGGATCTGGCTGACAACGGCGACTGAAGAAGGGAAATCATTGCGCGCCATCTCGGTTGATCGAAACACCGGCGCGATCCTGCACAACGTCGAAGTCTTTCGCCTGAAGTCGCTGGGAAAGATCAGCCCAAAGAACAGCTACGCGTCGCCGACGCCCGTGCTTGAAGGCGATCGCGTCTACCTGCACTTTGGCGCCCACGGAACGGCGTGTATTGCTCAGTCGGGTGAAATCGTTTGGAAGACGCGGCTCGAGTACGATAACGGCGAACACGGCTCAGGCGGCTCGCCAGTCATCTATGACAACCTTTTGATCGTGAGTTGCGATGGTCTGGACGTGCAGTTTGTAGTTGCGCTGGACAAGCTGACGGGCAAGGTTCGTTGGAAGAAGTCACGCGAGGGATATCAGGCCTATACGACACCGCTCGTCGTGCCGCTGCCCGCTGGCGATCAGGTAATTAGTCCCGGCGCCTTCCGCGCGATTGCCTACGATCCACTTACGGGCAAGGAGATCTGGCAGGTGAAGTACGGCGAAGGGTTTTCGAATGTGCCACGGCCGGTGTACGGAGATGGATTGGTCTTCATCTGCACCGGATTCCAGCAACCGTCGCTGCTCGCCGTCCGCACGGATGGCCGCGGAGACGTAACGAAGTCGCACATCGTTTGGAGTCTCAATCGCGGTGTGCCGCTGACGCCGTCACCGCTGCTGGTTGGCGACGAGCTGTATCTGATCACTGATAATGGTATCGCGACCTGTGTGGATGCAAAGACCGGCAAGGAATACTGGCGCACCCGCATCGGAGGCAATCACTCGGCTTCTCCGATATATGCCGACGGACGGATCTATTTCCTCAGCGAAGAAGGCGAATCGGTCGTGATTGCGCCCGGCAAACAATTCAAGCACCTGGCGACGAATCAACTCGACGGACAAACGCTGGCGTCGATGGCTGTTTCCAGCGGCTCAATCTTCGTTCGCAGCCAGACCCATCTCTACCGTATTGGCAGTTAACATCTGGTCACCCAATTGAGACCGGGTGTGAATGGAAGCAAGTCTGACTTGAATTACACTTCGCAATCCGCAATTCATTTGCAGCCTCAGGCAAACCGTGATACAACGCGCTCCTCAGGCCCCGATTCCCAAGCGAGTCCGGGAGACTCCAGATTTTCGACTGGGGCACAATTAGAAGTGGGACTGGCAGCATCGGAAAGTCAGTCAGCTCGCAGCGATTGTCACCTCGTTAC
>JBGPFL010000362.1:0-5735 GCA_041483295.1 Blastocatellia bacterium
CTGATGAGTGACGATGAAAGAACGAAAGAGAAAGGCTCAGGGCTATCTCGACGCGGCTTCCTGAAAGCGTCGGGCATATCCCTCTCAGTCCCGCTGGTGATGGGCCACCACATCGTGAAGGTGGCAGGCGCCGAAGTAAAGGTCTTCGGCCCGGGCAAGGCCCCAATCACCCTCAATGTCAACGGCAAGAACCTGACGGCCGAAGTCGAGCCGCGCGTAACGCTGCTCGAAGCGCTTCGCAACGACCTGGACCTTACCGGCGCCAAGCGGGTGTGCGACCGCGCCACCTGCGGCGCTTGCACGGTGATAATGGACGGCAAACCGGTCTACTCGTGCTCGGTTCTGGCCATCGAAGCTCCGGGTCATAAGATCACTACGGTCGAGGGTCTGATGCAGGGCGAGGCGCTTCACCCGATCCAACAAGCCTTCATCGACAACGACGCGCAGCAATGCGGCTTCTGCACGCCGGGTTTCGTCGTCGCGTGCAAAGCCTTTCTGGATAAGCATCCGCACCCCACGCCCGACCAGGTTCAGAAGGGACTGGGTGGAAACCTGTGCCGCTGCGGTACCTACATGGGCGTGCGCGCGGCCGTGATGCAAGCGGCGTCCGGGCGGAAAGGAGGACAGCAACATGGCTGAATACAAATGGCCCGAAGCGGAGAAGCGAACCTTAATCGGCAAACGTATATCGCGCGTTGACGGTCCCCAAAAAGTGTCGGGCAAGGCGAAATACACCTACGACCAGAACCGGCCGGGCATGCTCTTCGGCAAGGTCCTGCGATCTCGCCACGCCAATGCCAAGATCGTCAGCATCGATACGAGCGCCGCCGAAAAGATGCCAGGAGTGAAAGCGGTCCTCCTCATGGTGAATCCGGGTGCCGAGGTGAAATGGGCGGGCGCTGAGCTTTGTGCAGTGGCCGCCGTCGATGAACCAACCGCTGAAGACGCAATACGCGCGATCAAGGTCCTGTACGAGAGGCTGCCTCACCTTGTCATCGACAACGATCTTTCAAAAGCCGGCCAGAATGCCAAGCCCGCTGCCGCTCAGACCAAGGGCGATCCCGATAAAGGCTTCAGCGAGGCGGAAGTGACCAGCGAAGGTTTCTACGCCATGCCGGTGATCACCCACTGCTGTCTGGAGACGCATGGGTCAGTCTGCGAGTGGGAAGACGATAAGAACCTGCTCGTACACATCTCGACTCAAGCGGTCAGCAACGTGGCTGGCCAGATGGCCGGGCCGCTAGGTATCCCCGCGGCTAATATTCGCGTGAAGCAGGATCACATTGGCGGCGGCTTTGGCAGCAAGTTTGCCGCGGACTCGTGGGACGTAGCCGCTGCGAAACTTTCTAAGTTGGCGGGCGGCAAGCCCGTGAAGATCATGCTCGAACGAGACGCGGAGCTGATGGTCGCAGGCACGCGGCCTTCCGCTTACGCAAAGATCAAGGTCGGAGCCAGGAAGGACGGCACGATCACCGCCTGGCAGTCGGAGTCCTGGGCTAGCGCAGGACAGGGCGGGGGCGGCTCTCCGCCACTCCCCTACATCTTTTCCATCCCCAATCAGCGCACCCAACACACCGCCCTTGCAACCAATGTTGGAAGCGCTCGCGCGTGGCGCGCGCCCAATCATCCGCAAGGTTGTTACCTCACCATGAGCGCGCTCGAGGATCTCGCCGCTCAGCTCAACATGAGCGCGGTCGATCTATTCTTGAAGAACATCGCTCTGACGGGTCCGCGCGCGGAGGTCTATCGCGAGGAAATGAAGATCGCCGGGGACCTGATCGGCTGGGAGAAGAAGTGGCATCCGCGCGGCGACAAGACTGAAGGGCCGATCAAGCGGGGAATGGGCGTTTCGATTCACACGTGGGGCGGCGGCGGCAATGCGAGCGATTGCGATCTCACGATTCAACCCGACGGTTCGGTCGAGTTGAAGATGGGCACGCAAGACCTTGGCACCGGCACCCGAACGACCTTGATGATCGTTGTGGCCGACACGCTGGGCCTGCCGCTGAATGCTGTGAAGGTAATGATCGGGGACAACCGCTTCCCGACGGCGGGAGCGTCGGGTGGCAGCACCACGATTGGCGGCGTGAGCGCTGCATCTCGCCGCGCCTCGCTCGATGCGCTCGAGCAGTTGTTCGCCAAAGTGGCGCCGGCGCTCGACGCCAAGCCGGAAGAGTTGGAAGCGGTCGGCGGCCGTATTCAAGTCAAGGGTGCGCGGGCCCGCAGCCTGAGTTGGAAGCAGGCCTGCTCGAAGCTCGGCGCAACACCTCTGACGGTGAGAGGAAAGAACCCGGGACCGGGTCAACTCATCAGCAGCGGGGTCGGCGGCGTTCAGATGGCCGATGTATCGGTCGACGTCGAAACGGGCGTGGTCAAGATCAACAAGATCGTCGCCGTTCAGGACTGCGGCTTGATCATCGACTTGAAGACCGCCGAGAGTCAGGTCTACGGGGCGCTGATCATGGGCGTCTGCTATGCGCTCTATGAAGAGAAGATCATGGACCAGGCCACCGGACGAATGCTCAACCCGAACATGGAGTTCTACAAGCTTGCGGGCATAGGCGACATAGGGGACCTGGTTGTTCACATGATGACCGGCAAGGGCTATGACGAGCGCGGAGTGATCGGGCTCGGAGAGCCGCCTGTTGTTTCGCCGGGCGCTGTTATCGGAAACGCCGTGGCAAACGCGATCGGAGTGAGGGTGCCGTCCTTGCCGCTCACACCCGATCGCGTGCTGGACGCCCTGGAAAAGAAGGGAGGCAACAATGCGCGCATTTGAATACGCTAGCCCTACCACGAAAGAACAAGCGGTCGAACTGCTCGGCAAGAATTTTCGCAAGGCGGAGATCCTTGCAGGCGGCACCGACCTGCTCTCACTCATGAAGGACGACATAGTTACTCCAAAGACCCTGGTCAACATCAAGGGGATCAGGGAGCTGGATGGCATAACCTTCACGCCGCTCGGCGGCATGAGGGTCGGCGCTCTGGTCACCATTCAGGAGTTGCTCGATAATCCGGTCGTGAGGCGGAACTATCCGGCCATCGCGCATGCCGCCGGGGGGATCACCAGCCCGCAAATCAGAAGCATGGGAACTGTGGGAGGCGAGCTTTGCCAGCGGCCCCGCTGCTGGTATTACCGGGCAGGCTACGGTCTCTTGGCAAAGGATGAGAGCGGCGCGTCGCTCGTGACTACAGGCGACAACCGTTACCACGCGATTCTGGGCAACGGTGGACCCGCCTACTTCGTCAATCCGTCGAGTCTGGCTCCGGCGCTCATCGCGCTTGGAGCGACGGCTCGGATCTTCGGGCCGAAGGGCGCGCGCGAGGTTCCGCTGGAGAAGTTCTTCCTCACTCCTCAAGCCGAGGATGAGCGCGAGTACGACCTGAGGCCGAACGAGTTGCTGACCGACATAGTCGTCCCGGCTGCGGGCGGCGCCAGGAGCGCGACCTACGAGGTTCGACAGAAGGAGGCGCTGGACTGGCCGCTGGCAACCGCATCCGTAGTGTTGCGGATGAGCGGCAAGCAGGTTAAGTCGGCTCGCGTGGTACTCGGGCATGTGGCGCCTGTGCCGTGGCCTTCTCCTGAAGCCGAGCAGACCCTGGCCGGAAAGGCGATCACCGACGAGGTGGCTGAGGCCGCCGGCGCCGCGGCGGTGCAGAGCGCAAAGCACCTCGGCGGGAACCGCTATAAGATCCAACTCGCCCGTGTCGCAGTCAAGCGTGCGATCCTCGAGGCAGGGAAGGGAGGTGGACGATGAGAACCGAAGCGGAACGTTTCGACATAAACCACCCCGAACTGTGTCACTGTCTGCGATGGAAGGGAATGTTCATTTCGGCTGAGCACGACCAGACAGTTCAACCATCGAATGACGGCCTCTTCTGGTGCCTGTACACTCAGAGCTGTCTCGGTCCGGACGGCGAGCTTGCTGAACCTGGAAATTGCTCGTCTTCGGAACGCGTGTGTCACGGCAAGGGATATATTTAGTCAGGTCAACAAGAAGAAATGCGAAATGCGAATTGCGAAATTCGCATTTCGCAATTCGAATTTCGCATTTCTCTGTCCAGTCTTTGCTTGACGCATGCTGACCGCAAAGTTACATTCATTAAGACTGAGTACTTCAGTCCAAGCTCTACAGGAGTAACAACAATGAAGAGATTCTTGCTTCTAGGATCGGTCAGCGCAATATTGCTGGCCGTGTCGATGAGCGCTCAGGCTCAGCAGATCTCCGGGAACTACATGGAAACTCGGAGTGCGGACGTCTATGTGGGTTACTGCGTCGCCAATGGCGAGGTCAACACCGTGGGCGATCAGGCTATACTTGCCTGGCAAGTGGGTAAGGGAACCTGGGATGGCGTGTCGCTCGACGGGCTGGGGGTCGTCGGTGTCGTCAAAGCGGGTGCGACTCTCGGGGACGTCTACACCAATCCATACCCCGCCATCTCGGTCATGATCGTCGATGAAAGGGCCAGCATTCAACAGCGCAAAGCTCTGATCAGTTTCGCGCAGGCTATGTCGGGCGAACTGCTCCAGAATGTAGTGCGAGTCGAATCGGCGGCAATCCGAATGGAGATCAGTCATCAGGCCGGCGGTCACTCCAGCAATGCAGTGCTCCAGGCGGGAAACCTCGCAGGCATCGAGACTCGGGCGATTAATCCGAAGGATCACCTGTGCGGCAACGAGGAGACCTTCTATCCACCGCTTGCAGAGACCACACACTCGATGGCTGCGGTAGCTGAACTCGATCAGTTCAGCGGCAAGGGCCTGGATGTTTCGTGGACCCGGCACGGCAAGCGAAGCGCGTTCGTCGGCACTTTCGCGCGGTGAAGTTCCCGCGAAGGGCGAAGGGCGAAGAGCGAACAGCAAGGACCTGGATAGAGATCGGGTGACTGAGCTGTCATCGCGTTCGCGTTGAGCAGCCGCGCGGACCCGAAGACCCGCAGATTGGAGATTGGACTTAAATGGTTCGCAGCATTTTGGCGCCGCTGCTCTTTGTTGCGGCGCTCTCTCTCTCTGTTTCGGCTCAAGGAAGTAAAGTAGAAACAATTGGCGCTTTCGTAGACCAGAGCGCTTCGGAGTCGGTCCGAGGCGCTCTGGAAGCGAAGGGCTATCGCGTGACCGCCGGCGATGGCAGCGTCGTCTGTGATATCTGGTTCAGGAGTGCTGTACCAACTCAACCGAAGAAAGACGTGTCCGGCGCCATTTATACGGAACTCCCAGACGCCACTCTGATTGGTGTGGTCTCGCTACTGAAGGGGGGCAACGATTACCGGGGCCAGGGAATTAAGTCCGGTGTTTACACCCTGCGCTACGCGTTGCACCCGACCGACGGGAACCATATGGGCATATCGCCTTATCGAGATTTCTTGTTGCTGGTTCCGGTGGCTGCAGATCCTGACGCGAACGCGAAGTTCAAATTTGAGGAGCTCTCGAAGATAAGCGCGAAATCAGCCGGCACCAACCATCCGACTCCCTTCAGCCTCGTTTCGCCGGAGGGCGCCAAAAGTTCTCCGTCAGTCAGTGAGAACGAGCATGGCCACTTAGTCTTTGCGGCGAAGCTGAAGACTCAGGGTGGCGGTGAAATGCCGATCGCATTCATCGTCAAAGGCATTGCAGAACAGTAGCAGTCAGCATCAAGGTGGTGGGTCAGTTTAGAGTTCAACCGGGTGCGGTTGTAAATGGGATTAGGAACCTGTACGGGCGGGGGGCCGGGGCCCCCCCCCGAAACACAAAAGCC
>JBGPFL010000363.1:0-5721 GCA_041483295.1 Blastocatellia bacterium
CATAACATTCCGTGCACGCCGGTTGCCCTGCGCCACGAGCGCCTCTACCCGGGAGCGGCGAACACTAACGATTGCGAACTCGGCGGCAACGAAGACTCCATTAGTCAACACCAGCAGGAAGACAACAGCCAGCTTCAGAAGGATCGTGGCCGATGGGTCGTCCATACGTGAAGGGATTCTATCAAATGCGGCAGGGAGACCACCAACAGGATACGTTTCGCGTTTCGCGTTTCGCGTTTCGCGTTTCGAGTTCAGGATTCGATGGCGACTCATACATCGAGCGAGGCTGGGACACAGAACGCGAAACTCGAAACGCGAAACTCGAAACGCTCTTTGCAGATTCGGGCGCCGGTTCCTATAATCCTCGCTCAAGCTATGACCTCAAAACATGAAACCGTCATCATTCTCGACTTCGGCGGACAATACACACAGTTGATCGCCAGGCGAGTGCGTGAGCTCGGCGTCTACTCGGAGATCGTGCCCTTCAACATCTCCCCCGAAGAGCTTCGCAGCAAAGAGCCGCGGGCTATCATCTTGTCGGGCGGACCGTCATCAGTCTACGATGCAGAGGCGCCCCACCCGGATCGGGGCGTGATCGAAATGGGCGTGCCGGTGCTTGGCATCTGCTACGGAGTGCAGTTGATGGCCTACTTTCTGGGCGGAGAGGTCAAACCCTCCTCACGCCGCGAATACGGCTCGGCGCGGATCGAACACCAGGGCAACAGCATGCTGCTCGCGGGCCTTCCTTCGCCGCTGTCGGTGTGGATGAGCCACGGCGACTACGTGAGCTCTCCTCCCGAGGGCTTCAAGGTCACGGCTGCGACGGACGCCGCAATCGGAGCCGTTGAAGATTCGTCGCGTAACCTCTACGGGGTTCAGTTTCACCCTGAGGTTGCCCACACGCCGCAAGGCAAGGATGTCCTTCGAAACTTTCTTGTGAACGTTTGTCACCTGCGTTGCGACTGGACGATGGCGTCATTTATCGAGACGACCATAGCCGACATTCGCAGCCGGGTCGGGGAGGGGCAGGCGGTGTGCGGCCTCTCGGGCGGCGTCGACTCTTCGGTTGCGGCTGCCCTGGTTGCCCGGGCCATTGGGGACCGGCAGACGTGCATCTTCGTCGACACCGGCCTCCTGCGAAAGAATGAGTTTGAAGAGGTGCTTGACACCTATCGCGATATGGACCTGAACGTGATCGGCGTGGCGGCGGGCGAGCGATTCCTCACTCGCCTCGCGGGAATCACCGATCCCGAACGAAAACGCAAGATCATCGGCAACGAGTTCATCGAGGTGTTTCAAGAAGAGGCTCGCAAGGTTGGCGAGGTTGATTATCTGGTGCAGGGCACGCTTTACCCTGACGTGATCGAATCGGTTTCTGTTAAGGGACCCTCGGCGGTCATCAAGTCACATCACAACGTAGGAGGCTTGCCGGAGAAGATGCACTTGAAGCTGATCGAGCCTCTGAGGGAGTTGTTCAAGGATGAGGTGCGTAGGGTCGGCCGCGAGCTCGGATTGCCTGAGGAGATCGTCGGCCGCCAACCGTTCCCGGGTCCGGGTCTCGCCGTGCGAATCCTCGGCGAAGTAACTCCCGATCGCGTCGCGCTGCTGCAAGAGGCCGACGCCATCGTGATCGAAGAGATGCGCCGCGCCGATCTCTATGACAAGGTGTGGCAGTCGTTCGCCGTGTTGCTTCCGGTCTCGACTGTCGGAGTGATGGGCGACTGCCGGACCTATGACAATGCAGTGACGATACGGGCGGTCGAGTCGGTTGACGGAATGACCGCGGACTGGGCGCGCCTTCCCTACGATGTGCTCCAACGGATCTCGTCCCGGATCGTGAGTGAGGTAAGAGGAATCAATCGAGTGGTCTACGACATCAGCTCGAAGCCGCCGTCCACGATCGAGTGGGAGTGAGTCCCCAGCAATGCGTGACACAACGGTGGCTACAACTGGCCGCCGCGTCGAATTCAGATGAGGAGAGTCAATGAGCAAGGCAATAGAAGCGTTCACCGTTGCAAGCCATTTCGAAGGAAAGGCCCCAGTCGTTTTTCAGATCTATAAGCAGCTCTTAAAGTCGCTGAGGCAGTTCGGCCCAGTTATTGAAGAACCAAAGAAGACTTCGATCCATCTCGTGAACGCTACGGCTGCGGCGGGCGTGGCGACTCGCAAAGAGCATCTCATCTTGACCCTCAAGAGCGACCGCAAGCTGACCAGCCCGCGCATTCACAAGAGCGAACAGGTGTCGGCTAAGAGGTTTCACCACGAGGTCAAGCTCTCATCGCCATTAGACGTGGACGACGAATTGGCGGGCTGGCTCAAGGAGGCTTACGCACTGAGCGCGCCGAAGTCAGCGTAAGACTCCATCAGGCATACCAAACGGGGTTGCGACGGCGGCCCACACGACTCTCCGTTGGCCTTCTCAATGTAGGCGCTTTCCGTTTCGTTCACGCAACTTCTTTATCAAGTAGATCACGACCCCGATATTGAACGCGAGCAGCAGAACTCTTGTCACGGTGCGGCGTTCGACAAGCTCGTAGACCTCCAGCGGGATGAAAGAGGCTGTCGCTATCACGGTGAGGTATTCGGCCCATCGTTTCTCCATCCAGAGGCCGATTCCTTCTAAGGCGAGAAGGGCGGCGTAGAAGAAAGAACCGGCGCTGATCGCTTCTAGCTTTCGATCGTCGATCTGAGCCAGCTTCACGAACAGGCGATGGATGAAGCGGTTGTCCGGATCGATTCGGATCGCCGCCACCCAGCCGGCCACGGTTTCGGCGACGTCGTCGTGTATCAGCTTGAGCGCTCCTATTGCGACGATGAGCAACAGCGCGGCCTTCACAAGCTTGAACAGAGCGATTAGCCAAAGGCCCCTGTCATGCTTCTTGCGGCGCGCCGGATGCGAGGGCGACAGGCCAGGTTTTTCCTCCGGTACGGTTGCAGAAACGCGCTCCTTGTCTTCCACTTCTACCGTCACTGTTGAACCGCCTTACGACGCCCGGACTTCATGAGGGCGTCAGGCTCTAGACTAGCATCGAGATCTCTAGACCGCCAACAGCGCGGAGATCTCAAGAGAACGACATGATCAGCCGATGCATGATCAACCTTTCGGGTAACTCGCCTCCATCAAGAGTAGTCAACCAATGGCCTCGTTCCGCCCGCCTTGAACCTCGCACCCTTTCTTCCTATACTTGAGAGAAATTTGGCCTAATCGCCCGGGTCGCTGAACGAGAGGGAGAACATCAATGGACGTTGAAAAGACGATTCAGTTTCTACTCGAGCAGCAGGCGCGGTTCGATGCCCGCCAGGCTGAGTTTGTAGTCCGTCAAGCTGAGTTTGACGCCCGCCAGGCGAGGTTCGTGGCGAAGTTCGAGGAGGATATAACGCGGATAAACAGCGTAATACTCAGCTTGGCCACGACTCAGGAAAGAACCAACGCAATACTCGAGAGGTTGGCGGAGAAACATGTGGAGTTGGCCGAGGCGCAGAGATCTACCGAACAGAAGCTTCACGCTGTCATCTCTGCCTTGGAACGCCACATCGAAAACCACACATAAAGGCGGGGCCTGCCCAATCACCCATCCTCGACGGGCGCGGTCGACTGACTCAAGGTCCTATCTTCTTCACCAGCATTACCGCTACCATCGGATGGCGCTCCAGCACTACAAAGCTTTTCTCGAAGTCGGCGGGTGTTACACCATCCCGCAAATCGGCAACAGCAAGCTCGGATCCTTTTATCCGCTCGGATGAGCCAAACACGCGATAGCGCGAAGCTCGCACAGAAACCAGCTTGATGTCGATGTCGGCCGACCTCTCCGCGTCCTGCAGACTCAGTAGCTTCATTTCACCACCTCGCACTAATCTACAGCGCGCCGATGAGGCGCGGCAACTCCCTTAGATCCGAAGTAACCCGATCCGCAATCGTAGTCTCATCTTCTTCCATCGGCGTGGCGCCGGTAAAGCGAATCGCATAGTATCCAGCCCCTTTCGCACCAACTATGTCGGTGTGCTCGAGGTCGCCTATATGAACGATCTCTCCAGGAAGAGTCTGAAGCGCCCGCGCGGTGCGTTCGAACAGTTCCACGTGAGGCTTCGACCTGCCGGCCTCATCCGAGAATACCAGCGAGTCGAACAGGTCGAGTATGCCCGCGCCGTCGATCACCTTTCTCAAAACCCGGCCCGGTGAGAAGCCCACGTCGGAGATGATCCCAAGCCGATACCTCTGTGCAAGCTCCTCGAGAATCTCGGCGGCCCCGGCGATCAGGACAGGCGGGCGTTTGAGCAATCCTTCTTCGAACTGAGTGACGATACCGGCCGCAATGCCATCCGGCAATGTAACTCCAAGGTGCCCGAGTATCGCTTCAACGCGCCGGGCAGTTACAAGCGTGCGGTGCTGATCACGCCAGATACGATAGTGCGACTCGGCCTCGAGCGTGCACGCGTGGTCCACCTCGGAGTCGCTGAACTCGCCTCGTCCACAAAGGGCCTCTCGCAGCAGACGCCGCCTGTTCTCCTTATACTCGGCAAACCCGCCAGGCTGCTCCATAAACAGGGTGTGCCAGAAATCAAAAGAGATCGCTCTTATTCCCAATTCCTCTCCATAAGTCCCCTCGGTTCGAACCGAGTTGTTTTCATTAGCCGGGAGACATATTGTAATGGTACGACCAGGCTGCTAACAATGGCAGAGCAGGGGGCAGGGGCGGGAAAGACTCCGATGAATTCTGACGACATCCTAAGGTTCAGGTCGACCCTTGAAGCTATGGTTGAGAGCTTCGGCCTCGAACCTCTCACTGCTGCACAACTCGACCGGCTGGTTGAGCACTACGCCATGGTCTGCAAGTGGAACCGCCAGATCAACCTCACTCGTATCACAAAGCCCGACCAATCCGCGCGGCTTCACTACGCCGAGTCTCTGTTCGGCGGGCTCTTTTTAGGAGAGGCTCGCACTCTTCTCGACCTGGGCAGCGGAGCAGGTTTTCCCGGCGTTCCGCTTGCAGTGCTGCGAAGCGACGTGCTGGTAACCGCTCTTGAATCCAGTCAGAAGAAGGCGCTTTTCCTGAATGAAGTGAAGGACGCGCTTGATCTCCCGAACTTCAGCGTCGCCAGAGCAAGAATCGAAGAGTTCGATTGGAAGACTTATGACCTACTCACCTGCCGCGCTCTCGATCGCGTCGAAGAGATTCTGGGATCGGTCGCCGCGCGTTTGAGGCCGCCCCAGCGACTGATGCTTTACTGCGCACCTGACCTGATT
Organism: Blastocatellia bacterium; assembly: GCA_041483295.1. Lineage (GTDB taxonomy): Bacteria > Acidobacteriota > Blastocatellia > UBA7656 > UBA7656 > DASYSA01. The sequence continues at coordinate 5,246 of JBGPFL010000363.1, forward strand.
GAAGAACTCGCGGGTGAGCCTGCCAGCGAGTACACGACGGAAGTACACCGGATCCCTCAGTCTGAAAGCCGAGTTGTCGCGCTGCTCTCGAAGATGTGAAAGGCTTTGACCGCGAGAAATTCATCCGCAGATTTCGCAGATAACACAGATGCACAAAAACAGGCGATCCGCAGATGTCGCACATTTCGCAGACAGCGAATGAATAGTTGAATTGCTCTAGTCACTCCTCCGCTCCTTCCCCGGTTGTTCATCTGTGTCATCTGCGTAATCTGCGTATGAATTCTCGCAATCGGTCAAAACCGTGCGTTCGGTGAATGAACAGGAGTCAAACTGAACAAGCGCGCATTGCCAGGTTGAATTGAGATTCGCGAAAGTCTTTTGAGCGAGGCAATTCCTGAGATTCAGTCCGGCTGGCACACTCATTGCCTTATCAATGAGCGGAAGCTTGAGACGCCTGATGGTGCTCTCTTTACGGG
>JBGPFL010000364.1:0-5677 GCA_041483295.1 Blastocatellia bacterium
AGTCGGCATCGACACCGGCTCTTTCTGGCCTCGATGACAGGTATAGCAGCTTATCCGGCCCCTGCCGTTGAAGTACTCTTTGGCAACCACTCCGGTCATAGCCAGCATCTTGCGCGCGGTGAGCTTGTTCGCGTTGTCGTCTTTCTCGAACCCGCCGGGAGCATGGCAGAAGGAACAATCAACTCCCAGAGACCGGCTGAAGCTGTTCATAGTCGCCATCAGGCGCCCCGCCGTAATCCCCTTCAGGCTCTGGATATTCTTGAAGGCCTCCTCCACCGGCCGCTTGTCTTCGTCCGCCTTCTTGTTGTCCTCGTCAGCCTTAGCCCTCATCTCCGCCGGCATCCGCTCAGGTTCGGCGTGCGCCCGATGGCAGGTGTAGCACGTGACCTTGTTCGTGCTCAGCTCTTTGCTGATTGTGCCCACCATCTTGAACATCATGCGCGCAACCTGCTTCGGCTGCTTCTCGTCCTTATCGAACTCACCCGGGACATGGCAGTGCGCGCAATCGACCCCGAGGAAAGTCGCTATCTTGGACATCGCTCCCATCACCCGAGAAGCGGGAGTCCCTTTGAGCACCTGTATATTCTTAAAGACCTCTTCCGCTCTCTTCTCTCCCGGATCGGTGCCTTGCTGGGCCGCCGCCTTATCCTGCTCGGAAGCCGAAAGGGGGCTCCCCGTGACTGGCCCCGTCGTCCGCACACCGGCTCTCGAACCCTCGGTCATCCAACCTGCGATTGACAGGCAGATCGCCAACGCCAGCACCGTGCTGCGACCGATCCTAGAAACTTTGCTCTTCTGCATGTACTGACTCTCCTCTTATTCCGTTAAGATCGTGGTAGCCTCCACACAGACCGAAGCCTTGTGCCACTGTCGAGAGGCCGGATGATTGAGATCATCAAAACGTCACCGATCCAGAACCTTGCTACTTGACCGGGGTGAACGCATCCCAGTCGAACGTGATGCCCAGAACCAGTCCGGTTCGCGGCGCGTTCTTCGACAGGCCGAAAACACCGGCCGCATTCAATCGAACCCCAAGCGCCCGTATTTGAGCGCCCAGCCGCGCTTCAGAAAAATCTTCGGTACCGATCGGCGCGTGCTTTCGCGTGGAATGAAACCCATTCACTTCCCCAACCGCGTTGAAGCGATCAGACACCGTGTAGATTCCGGCCAGCCCGTACATCAGCACGTCGTTCTGCGTGAACTGATTCAGGGGCGCCTGCAGAATGCCCAGGCCGATGTTGCCAAACAGGCTCAGCTTCTGATCCAGAAAGCGCTTGCCGGCGTTGACCGTTGAATAGAAATTCGTTGTATTAGTTCCGATGCCGCGAGCCTGATTGCTGTTTGGCAATTCCACTCCGAAGCGGAAGCCAAGAGAGGGAGCGCGCCGCGACTCGCTGCGAAGCTTCATCTTCATCCACAGCTTCGCGTCGCCAACGTCGTTGGTATCGGCCGCGCTTGCGCCAAGCCTCAGGGGAACTGCAGAAGGCCCATGCCGATCGATCGAGAGAAGGTTCTGCACGGTCCACTCAATCTGAAACTCCACATTGGATGCCAGGCCGAAGCTCAACCGGGTGTCCGCAATTCTGGTCAGATCGCCGCGCAAACCGGAGAGCGCGAATCGTTGGGTTTGAAGAAATTCGAATCCCGACTCGATGCGAATCACGCCGGGCTTGATTACCTCAACGTCTTCCGTGAGAAGCGGCCTCTGTTGGGCGATCGCCCCTGCCGCGCAGCAGGCGATGAAGATCGACGCGAGAAATCCGTCCCGCATCAGGTTCTCTCCTGTTGAATTCGATGAAGCACGCATAAGCCGGTTCGGCGATTCTATGGGCGCGTTCCGGGTTTTGTCAATTAATTGAATGGAACGACCGCCAGAGAGGAGACTGACTTCTTGCGCAGCCAAAGTTGTCGGGTATACAAGAGGTAAGAGAGTCTTCGACAGAGTCAAACGACTTAGTCTCTGATTGCTACCAGCTTGACATGGTTGAGACATTCGATGAGAGTTATTGTCAGTCTGAAACGCGCTTCAAGGCATAGCCCGGTCGAGCGACGCCACTTTCGGTGCCGGCTTGTCGAAACACGCTCGGAAAATCCGGCGGCGTAGCGCCTCAGGAACGCACGGCAAGGAGATCCTGGAATGAACGCTATGATAACGAGGGCCTCGATAGTCACGTCATCTCTGTTGATGCTTGCCCTCGTCGGCGCCTTTTCAACTTCCTCAAACAATGACCGCCAACGGGTCGTCGGCCGGACCGAAAGCGGCTCCATCTCGCAAAGGCGGGCGGCATCCAGGCTGGCTATGAAACCGCTCTCCTATCGCAGTCCGGGCCGGCTACACAAGCTAATCATTCCACGGAGCGAGAGTGGACTCGAAGCACGTCTACTATCTTCCGGGTCTGCACGTCGAGTGCGGGATCTGCCATCCTCCACGCTTATCGAAGTGACCGACGAGACACTGGCATCGCTTGACTCGGCGACACTCGAGCGCGCCCGCTTGAGCGACGATATGAACCTGGTGCTGCTCAAGGCAGGCCAGATCGACACGACCGGTGCGGCCCCGCAGGTGAGCGAAGAACTCCGACAGCCTGACTCCCCGTCGAGCTCGCTTCACCTCGTTCAACTGGCGGGACCTCCGACCCCGGACGCGATGCGAATTCTCGAGGCGACCGGTGCAAAGATCGTCTCCTACGTTCCCAACAACTCCTTTCTCATCTGGGCGACACGCTCTCAGAAGAATCGCCTTCGAGCGGGCGCGTTGCGATCCGGCCTGGTGCAGTGGGACGGACCCTTTCATCCGGCATACAAACTCGATCCTCGAATCAAGCTAGACTCGATTGAACAGATTCCTGTAGCGGTCGAGATCGTCGATACTCCCGTGGTGGGCAAGACGCTCGCGGAAATCACCTCAATGTCTTACAAGGTACTGATGCCCGAGTTTCGAGCCGCCAATACTGTTCACATCAGGCTGCTCGTCGAGTCCTACAGGCTGCCCGAACTGGCCGGTCTTCCTGATGTCATTGCCATCGAGCCCTGGGAAAGGATCAAGCTTCACGACGAGCGTGTGAATCAGATCGTGGCAAATGCGGTCTCAGTAGAGACCATCAACAACATCCGCGTGAGCCACCCTGCGACTCCTGGATTCCTGTCGTTTTTGACTTCCGTAGGTCTTGGTACACCCCTCGACTTCTCGGTCGACATCGGCGATACCGGATTCGACCGGGGGGCGGCAATCGAGAGCCAGACCCATCCGGACTTTCGCGATGGCACGGGTTCGACGCGGCTTTCCTACCTGCACGACTTCTCATCCGATTTCGTTTTTCACCCGAACGACCCAACGATCTTCCCCGCCCACGATACCTTTGGACACGGCACTCTGAACGCTTCGATCCTAAGCGGCTTCAACAACAACCCGGGCAGCGCATTCAGGGATTCGCTCGGGTTTCAGTATGGCCTGGGGGTAGCACCCTTCGTGCGAATCGGAGTGTCAAAGCTGTTCAACGATCAGGGGAATTTCGCGCAGGGCTTCACTTATAATGACTTCTTATCCTCGGCCTATCGCGGCGGCGCTCGCGTTACCAGCAATAGCTGGGGAGTGTGTAATACAGACTCCGGGTTTTGCAATCTGTACAACGGGGACTGCAGAGTGTTCGACACCTTTGTCCGTGACGCCGATGTGAACACGCCCGGCAATCAGGAGATGATCGTAATCTTCTCTGCCGGCAACAACGGTCAGGAACTTCCGGCCTCGATGAGCATGCCCGGGGCCGCCAAGAATGTAATCGCGGTCGGCGCCAGCGAGAGTTTTCGGGCTACCGACTCCGATGGCAGTCCACTCCGCGATGGGTGTGGAGCGGGTCCTACATTAGCAGATAACGCGCTAGACATACCCGACTTCTCTTCACTCGGTCCGGTCCAGGATGGCCGCAGCAAACCTGATTTGATCGCTCCCGGCACACACATAACCGGAGCCGCGACTCAAGACCCGGCCTATGCCATCAAGTCAGAGAATGACATCGGAGTGTGCGATCATTACTTCCCCTCAGGTCAGACCCTGTACACATGGTCGACGGGAACGAGCCACGCCGCGCCAGTTGTGGCCGGCGGGGCCGCGCTCGCGTTTCAGTGGCTGCGCGACCGCCTGGGAACTCCCCCGAGTCCGGCGCTGGTAAAAGCCCTGATGCTCAACTCGACAAGCTATGTGACCGGGAGGAACGGCAGTGACAGCCTCCCTGGCGCGCACCAGGGGTGGGGCTTGCTGAACCTGGGCAGAATGTTCGAAACGACCGATCGGATCCTCTACGATGAGGCGCCCTCGCGTACCTTCATGCAAAGCGGCGGCTCACCTTTTGAGATAACCGGAATGGTAACCGACCCCTCGAAGGAGTTTCGCGTGATGCTCACGTGGACTGATGCTCCGGGCGTGTCGTTCTCCAATGCACCGTACGTGAATCAGCTCAATCTTGAAGTCATCGTGGGAGGCGTCATCTATCGCGGCAATCATTTCTCGGGGCAATATTCGACGCCGGGCGGCGAAGCCGATTTTCTGAACAACGCGCAAGGAGTGAGACTTCCCGCAGGCGTTACGGGACCCTTCGTCGTCCGCGTCCGGCCCACCGTGATCGCCGGCGACGGGGTGCCGGGCAACGGCGTCGATCTCGACCAGGACTTCACGCTCGTTGTCACCAACGGTCGCGAGGCCACGCTGCCCGTACTTGCCGTCGATGAAGGCGAAGGAGTCTCGCTTGGCGCAACGGTGACCCATCCGGGCGGGACGGTCGACGCCTCGTTGACACCCGACGAAAACGATCTGATCGCTATCAGAGTCGTCAACCAGTCTGCTTCGGCTGAAGCGATCATAACGGCGGCTACCCTGGCAATACCTGGCGGTCCGAGCGCGTCCTCCTCTTACCCGGTTATTTCCGCAGGAGGATCGGCGACCCCCAGCTCGCCCTTCGCGATTCGAATTCCGTCGAGCCTGCGCTGCGGATCGGCCGTCGAGTTTCAATTGCGCTTGACTACTAGCGCCGGGCAGGTCGCGTTACCGGTTCGTCTGCGCGTGGGCCGTGAATCTTCACAGAGCGTGATTCTGGAGGACGACGTCGATAGCGGGCGTGTGAAGTGGAAAATGAAGAAGGGCTTTGGGGTGATAACAGGCGTCAGCACCAGTGGCAACAGCTCTTATCACGCAGTCGATCCCGGCAAGGACGACGGCGATGACGCGATACTCTCGACTTTGCTTATGAAGAAGCAAGCCACAATTCCGGACGATGCCGGCCAGGTGCGGTTGACCTTCTTTCACATCTTCAACTTTGAACCAGGGTTCGACGGAGGAGTACTGGAGGTTTCAACTGATGGCGGAGCGACGTGGCAGGATCTGGGCTCGCGTGCCATCGTGGGCGGGTATGACGGCAAGGTGACCGCGGCTTCGGATAATCCGTTGGGCAACCGAGTCGCGTGGACCTCGCGCGGCAAGCCGGGAGTCTTTTCTCAAGTGGTCATCAACCTGGACGAGTTCGCAGGCCAGAAGATCAAGCTGCAGTTTCTGGCGGGCTTCGACGGTGCAACCGGAGTGAAGAACGGGTATGCAGGTTGGTTCATTGACGACCTGAGGATAACCGCGAAGAGGTTCACCTGCAGGTAAGCCTGAATCCCGATGGTCAGGGGTCGGGATCAGGCG
>JBGPFL010000365.1:0-5676 GCA_041483295.1 Blastocatellia bacterium
CCGAAAGCCCGCTGCATCCAGGCGGCGATGGACCTCTTCGGCAAACGCCAAATCGGGCGAGGCATAACTGATGAATGCGTCATATTGGGAGCCGGTCATAGGTTTAGATTTCCGTGGTACGCGTTTCGATACTGTCGAGGCTATGCTCGCCGCGTTCGAAGGACTTCCAACTCGTCAGCGGAAGTACACGGAATTGCCGGCCATCTGCTCTATTTCTTGTCCTTCTTTCCCGTAACAATCCCTTTTAAGCCCTTTATCCTGTCGAGAATGCCCCCCTTTTTCTCTTCCTGTTTTGGTGGGGCTTGTCCTGCGGCACGTTTGCGGGAGGGTTTGGCGCCTGCCGCAGGCTGTTGCTCTTGAGGCAAGGGATTGTCTTGCAATCCGGGCCCTGGCTGAGATGTAGACGGCACCTCCACTGCCGCCGGTGGAGACTGCTGGGGAGTCGGGGCCGTGGACGGTTGCACCGTCGTCCGAGGTTGCGGCTCCGTACCGGGATCCTTGTCCTTGCCTCCAATGAGCGCGATCGGCACTGCGATGAGCAGAAGCACCACGGCGCCCGCACCCGCATAGTGTTTCCAGTTGAGCATGTTCAGCAGCGACTTTCCAGACGGTGGTTGTGCCTGGGCTGAAACGTAGGGATCGGGGCCAAGGGGAACCGTCGGCGCGTATGATGAGAGTGGAATGTTAGGGTCAGTTCCAAGTCGCGTCTCCTTGATCGAAGGATCCGTTGCGTCAGAGCGACTCGGAATACCGGGATAGTTAGGCGTGGTCGCCATTGGATTGCCGAAGCGCGTCGCGGGCGCGGTATACTGCGGCGCTGCCGAGTCCAACGGCGACGTAGAACCCGTGACCTCGCGCAGCAGCATTTCCCGAAACTCGCCGGCTGTTTGATGCCTGGCTTCGGGCCGCTTTGCCAGGGCTCGCATTATCACCTGCTCCACGGCCAGTGGGATATCCGCGGCGAAGACCCGAGGTGGAGTGGGCGCGTCCTCAATCTGCCGCCTCATCAGCTCGTACTCGCTCGTGGCGGTGAATGGCACTCGGCCCGTCAGGATCTCGTAGAGCAGGATGCCGAGCGAGTAGACGTCTGATCGTCCATCCGTCTCTTCTCCGCGAACCTGCTCGGGTGACATGTATTCCACGGTGCCGATCAGGTGTCCGGCCTTAGTGAGGCGATCTGTGCCCAGCACTCGCGCAATTCCAAAGTCCATCACCTTGATGGTTCCTTCCCGGGTCACCATCATGTTGGCCGGCTTGATGTCGCGATGAATGATATCCAGACTATGCGCATGCTGGATGCCCTCGAGCGCCTGGCAGGCCAGGTTGACTGCGCGATCGACCGGCATCGCCCCCGACCTGCGAATAATGGCGTCGAGCGTGTCGCCGCTCACGTACTCCATCACCATGAAGAAATCGTCTCCCTGGCGGATGAAGCTGTACAGCGTTGCAATGTAAGGATGGTTGAGTTTGGCCAGCGTAACGGCTTCGGTGCGGAACCGCTCGACTATCTGAGGATTTCGGGCCAATTCCGGGCGCAGCATTTTGATGGCGACTTCGCGCTCGAGCATCACGTCGACGCCCTTGAACACGGCGCCCATGCCGCCTTCGCCGATCTTGTCGATGATCTTGTAACTGCCGACTACACTGCCGATCATCTTCCCACCTCCAATACGCCCACTCGAGGCCTGCCTCAATAGCTCTTCATCAAAGTCAGAATCAAATTGGACTCCGCCTTCTTGCGAGTCGCCGGAGCGAAGTTGTAGGTCTTCGTCTTGTTCTTGCTCTCATCTTGAAAGACCTTCAAGTTGAACGCGCCATATTGCGATCCGACGAAGTCGTTAATACCGGATGACTTGATCTGCACATCCTGGGCCGCAAAGGTGTGATTGCCGTCATCGGCCTTGAAGGTCACCCCGGTTTTGGTCACGAAAAACGAGCCCTGGCAGTACGATGTGAAGAAACCGTCGTGGTCATGATAGACGCGAAAGACTCCATTGCCCCCGCGCTCCAACGCGGCGCGCATGGATCGCTCGGCCGACAGGATGTCCTGACTGCTGCCGTAGAGTTGGGCATAGCCGAGCAATTGATAAGCTGTCGGCTTGGACGAATCCACCGCCGCGGCCTGCTGCAGCAACCGGACGGCATGACTGAAGTTGTTGGCCTGCATCGCTGCGATAGCCTGCTCATTCAGGTCGTCGTAGTCAGGACCAGCAGCGGGCGCGCGGGCAGGTGCATGGGCCGAGGGCGCAGTAGCAGCTCCGGGAGCCTTTTCTGTGATTGCGCCCAACAGCGACCGATTGCCTCCCGCAGCCATGATCTCGCGAGAAACGTCAGGCGTGATTGAAAAACTCACGCCGCGCACCTCGACGAATTGCTCGACCCGAGCCGCCGGCAGCCCCGCCTGAAGCATTGTGATGATCTCGCTCTTTGAGAGCGGCGGCCCGGCGGGCACTCCGGCTATGGGCTTCCCGGTGGAGGCGGGAGGCTTGGTCGTATTGGTCGGCGGTGGAGGGGCCGTCGCCCGATAGTTGCGTCGCAATGCCTCGATCAACTCGGGCCGCGCTCCAGCCTGGCGGAACTCGCCTTCAATTGCCGGCGTGGTTTGAAAGGCAACGCCTCGTTGCTCGATGTTCTGAATGACCTCCTGCGTCGAGATCGCGTTCAGTTTCACCACCTGCAACAGCCGATCTTTGTCGTAAGGCGTCTTGGTCTGCGTGAGCGCTCCCGCGGCGGTAAACAGCGCCACCAGCAGGCTCGCGCCGAACACAGTGATTAATCGCACTAGCGTCCACCTGGTGAATGCCTTGTTCTGTCCTATCATTGTCTTACTTCTCCGATACTTGTTTGTTATTGACTCAGGAGTCGCCTGGCCTCTGCGGCCTTACGCGCCTTCTCGCGGGCTGCGGCATCGCTCTCTTTCTTAGCCGTGTTGCTCCTCTTCTCCCCACCGATTACGTCGCCTGCCGGACGCGCCGAGTCCGCCGCCGGTCCATTAGGCGCCCGCGGAGGCTCGCCCCCAGGAGCGATCGTCGGCTGCCCCGTAGTGTCTGGATTAGGCGCCGGAGTCCTGGTGTCCGTCGCCGGAGCCGGATTTGAGGATGGCGCCGGCGTGACCGCAGCCGGAGCCGCCTTCGGTGGAGGAACACTCTCTTTCATGACTGCGAACATCACAAATGGAACTGCCAGCAAAACGAGCAGCCCGCACGCGGCCAGCAAATAGTGTTTCCAATTGAGTCTGCTCATGAGCGAGACGCGCGCCTGGGCCACCGGATAACTCATCTGAGGCTGCGGCGCATACTGGCCCGCCGGCTGGTGATACGATGGCGCGGCGATCCCAGCGGGTGCCAACCGGGTCTCCTTCGCTGAAGGCACACTGGCCTGCGCGGTGGGAAGGTTAGCCTGATGGGAGACCGCCGCTATGGGCATGGTCACTTGTTGAGACTGGCCGCTAGTTGGAGCCTCGGCCAGGCGAGTCGCGGGCATTGTGGGGGTTGCCCCAATCGGAATCGTATCAGCCCCAGATCGGACACTAGCTTCAAGCGCCGCGCGAAACTCGGCCGCAGTTTGGAAGCGCGCCTCAGGCTTCTTTGCCAACGACCGCATTATGGCGTGCTCGAGCGCCAGTGGTATGTGGGGCGCAAAGGTCCTGGGAGGCGGCGGGGCTTGCTGAATCTGAGCCATCATCATCGAGAACTCGGTGTCGGCCTCGAACGGGATACGGCCGGTCAGCATTTCATAAAGCAGGATTCCCAGCGAGTATATATCCGCGCGAGCGTCCACCTCCTGTCCTTGAATAGCTTCAGGCGACATGTACTCGATGGTGCCGATGATGTTGCCCTGCTTTGTCATACGCGCGGTTCCGAGCACGCGAGCGATTCCGAAATCCATCACCTTGATCGAACCGTCTTCGGTGATCATCACATTGGCAGGTTTGATGTCGCGATGAACTATGCCGAGCTTATGCGCGCGCCCTATGCCGTCGAGGGCCTGACAGAAGTGCGCGACCGCGGCTCCCAAGGGCATCGCACCCGCCCTGCGTATCACCCGGTCGAGCCCTTCGCCGCGCACATATTCCATCACCATGAAGAAGTCGTTTCCCTGACGGAAGAAGCTGTGGAGCGTTGCGATGTTGGGGTGATTGAGTTTTGCCAGAGTCACGGCTTCAGAACGAAAGCGTTCGACCACGTCCGGCTGGCTCGCGAACTCCGGCCGCAGGACTTTGACCGCCACCTCTCGTTCCAGCATAAGGTCGACGCCCTTAAAGACGGCGCCCATTCCGCCTTCGCCGATTTTCTCAGTGATCTTGTAATTGCCTACTACGCTGCCGATCATTTCCTCACCTCCACTTCGCGGGTCTCGCGCAATTCTCTGTTGCCTTCATTGCCGACGGGCCGGAGGCTGACGATCCCTACTGTGATGTTATCGTGTCCGCCTCGGTCCTTCGCCAGCGCGATCAGCTTTTCGCACGCGGAATGAGGGCTGCCGGAAAGCACCGCTTGCTTGATCTCATCATCTTCTACAAGATCGTATAACCCATCCGAGCACAAAAGAAAAGCATCTCCCTCGCGAACCGGAAAGGGTTGTTCCCAGGTCGATACTTCGACCTCGGGCTGGCTTCCCAGAGCGCGCAAGATGATGTTCTTGTCCGGGTGATGGCGCGCCGCTTCGAGGCTTATCAATCCGCGCTTCACCATCTCCATAACCGCAGAGTGGTCTTCAGTCATGAGGTAGATCGCTTGATTGCGCACCAGGTATAACCGGCTGTCGCCGACGTGTGCGGCGACTGCCGAGCCATTCTGCAATACCAGCGCCGTGCAGGTGGTACCCATGCCTCGTAAGTCTTCATCTCCCTGGGCGGTTTCAAATATCGAACGGTTTGCTTCCTGAAAAGCGTCGTTCAACGCGGCCTGCGGCTCGCGCGGGTCATCGTAGTAAGCGCGGCTGATCCAGTTGACGGCAAGATTACTCGCGACCTCGCCTGCCGAATGCCCGCCCATCCCATCGGCTACGATCAGGAGCAATCCCTTGCGCTCGAGCAACTCTGAGTCACCAGGCTGAATGAACCTGCCGCAGTCTTCATTCACTTCACGATGGCATCCGACGTCGGTCAGAAGGCTTGCCTGCACTTCGTATCGGCCCGGCGGCTCAGTTGGGACTGGCGTCTGGGTCCCGCCCTGCGACGCGTTGTCGTCGCTCTGTTCACGTGTTGACTTCTTCCATCGGTTGAACATGTGTAGACCAGTTTTTTCCGACTACGTTCATCTGAAGAGGCAATTTCCGTACTATTTCTTGTTCAATGAAAAAGTATATACGTTTCTCTCGGTTACCTCGAACTCCTCTTGCCTATCGAGGAAGCCTTCCCGTTTGAGCACCAGATGGACCCGCTCTCCGACGGGGGCTTCAAGGCTGTAAGGGGTCACCCCTGCGTGCTTCCCATCGAGATAGACCTCGGCCGGTCCTTCCATCGACTCGATTCTGAGGCTCTTCAGTGGAGCAGGTGGCTTTGCGATTGCCTGCGCGGCGTTCTTGTTAGCCTGCGGCCCCGGCCCGGGCCCATTGGGACCCGGAGTCACGGTCTCAGACCCAGGCATAATCAAGTAGATGCCGATCAGCAGCGCGCACACGACCAGTGCAGCTACTGCCCATAGCTTCGCCCGGCTCTTTGGTACTGGAGCC
>JBGPFL010000366.1:0-5674 GCA_041483295.1 Blastocatellia bacterium
GCCCATCGAGAACGGGGGCGAGATTCCCAGCGCCGACCAGGCAAGTCTCTCACAGGTTTTCCAGGGAGCCAGCGACATACTGGTTAGTTTCAACCGCGTGGGGGCGCAGCTCCAGGAGCTGATGGACGACATCAACAGCGGTAAAGGCACCATCGGTAAGTTCCTTCGCGACGACGCCCTCTACGTAAACCTCAACCGCACGGTGATGGAAGGCCAGGCGCTGGTGAAGCACATGAAGGAAGGGGAAGGCACCATCCCACGTTTGCTTAACGACCCCAAGCTGTATGAAGATCTCCGCGCTACGACTAATGAGCTTCGGGAAATAGCAGGGGACCTGCACAGCGGGAAGGGCACTGCCGGCAAGCTGCTCAATGACGAGCAGCTCTACCGCAACGCCACCGACGCGATAGCCAAGGTCAATACCGCCGTAGAGAAGTTCGACAGAATCGCCGCCGACGTTGAGGCTGGACGCGGTACCGTCGGGAAACTACTAAAGGATGAGAAGCTGCACGAGGACCTAAAAGCCGCAATGGCATCGGTCCGCAGCATAAGCGATCGACTGGACAAGGGCGAGGGCTCGGCGGGCAAGCTGCTGCGCGACGATCGACTCTATAACAACATCAACGATATGTCGGCCGAGATGGTGAAGATGCTCTATGACTTCCGCCAGAATCCGAAGAAGTATCTGAGCATCAAAGTGTCCCTCTTCTGATTGCGGATTGCGGATTGCGGATTTGGGGATCGAGAATTCGAAGCCCTGGCGTAAGGGACTCTGAATCCGCATTCCGCAATCCCCAATCCGCATTCCGCATTCGGAACCTCAGTCGGAACAAATCGGGCGGGGACGGAGTCAAAGTACTCAGAGCGCCATCAACCGATGAGGTTCCAACGCATGGATAACGACTCCAGGATACGTGTGCAGTCTCCGTTCCCGTCGATCAACGTCACTCCGCTCATCGATGTTCTGCTGGTGTTGTTGATCATCTTTATGGTCATCTCTCCGCGACACGAGCAGAAGCTACCGGTTATGGCCCCGGCGCCCAGTCCAGACGGGCCGCCCTCGACTGAGACACTGATGCTCACGATGTCAGGCGAGTTGCGGCTTGAATTGAATAGCAAGGCGATTACCGCGGAAGAGCTCAGATCAGTGCTCATTGCCTTGATGGAGCAGCGCACGCTGGAACAGAGGACGCTGTTCATCAAAGCACCGGCGCAAATTCCATATGATCCGGTGGTGGCGCTGATAGACTGCGCTAAAGGAGCGGGCGTCGTCACGGTGGGCTTGATTCAGGGCGAGGTCAAAGACTGACAAACACGAGGATGGGAGTGTGGGAGGATGGGAGAATGGGGGGGGTGGGAGGAGATCCGCTAATTCAGGCGCGCGTCGAACACGACGTCCGCGCCCAGCTTGCGCGTCTCTACTGAAGAAAATGTTATCGCTTCATCGAGGTTGGTTGTGCCGAGGTCGCCAATGGCTTCGATGCCCCGGCCGATGAGCTTCGGAGCAACAACAACAACCAGCCGGTCTGCCAGGCGCGCGGCTACCATAGATGTGATGAGGCGGGCGCCGCCTTCGACCAACACCGATGCAACGCCTCGTCGGCCGAGCGTTCGAAGCAACTCCGGCAGGTCAACACCGGACCCATCCGCCGCGCCGGTCGCAGTCATTACCTCTGCGCCTAAGCCCTCAAGCTCGGAGAGCCTTCCGGAGTCCGCTTGCGCGGTGGTTGCGATCAAGGTTCGGTGTGCTCCTTCGCGAAGCAGCCGAGCCGTAGAAGGAATACGCAAATGGCTGTCGACGACAACCCGCAGCGGGTTGCGCCCGTCAATGAGCCTGACCGTGAGTCGCGGGTCGTCGGCAAGCACAGTGCCTATTCCCACCATCACGCAATCGTGCTCGCGCCGAAGTTGATGGGCAAGCCGCAACGACGAAGGACTGCTGATCCACTGTGAGTTGCCGGTCGCGGTTGCAAGACGGCCATCGAGTGACTGCGCAAACTTGACTGTCACGAAAGGCACCTGGGTATGCACGTACTTGAAATAGGCCTCGTTCAAGCGGCGGCACTGTTGTTCGCACACGCCGGTCACGACTTCGATGCCGGCCTCGTTCAACCGGTCGAGCACAGGCCTCGCCTCTGAAAGAGATTCAGCGATGCCGACGACCACGCGCGCGGCGCCACAGTCGAGCAGCCTCGAAATCAACTTCTCAGCATCAGTCGCTTCCGCTGAAGGCTCGACGTTTGCGTAGATGCTCGCGCCTTCGCACTTCTCCCCAGCCTGGTTGAGCGCCGATGTGAGAGCCGGAACGCTCCCGCCCGCGCCGGCGAACGCCTTCCCGACAACACTGCCGTTGGCGACGACCACGACGCCCACCCGCGGCAGGGACGAGGGCCTGTCTACCCCTTTTTCGGCAAGCTTAATCGCCTGCCGCATGTATCGCTCGTCAGTGTGTGCCATTGCTTGAAGCGGACTTGAGTTTAACCCACAGCTCTTGAAGCGCGAAAGCAACCCTGGACCTGCCGCCCTCTCCCTTCATCACGGAGGCTCGCGGCACCTACGAGGAGTGACGTTCTCGTCGGCCGACTCGTATCCTGGGCCCCGGATGACACACCCAGCTCTCCGGAGCGCCAGGCTGGAACCAACCCGTGGGTTCAGGTAGTCAATCGCGGCCGATTTCGTTGCGGATCGTTTCAGTCAAAAGATAAGATTGTCGGCATATGGTAGTGGACCTGGTCAAAGAATTCACCTTCGAAGCGGCCCATCGGCTGCCGCGAGTACCCGAGGAACATAAGTGTTTTCGGCTTCACGGCCATTCATTCAGATGTGAGGTTGCGGTCAGAGGAGAAGTTGATCCGCAAAGCGGCTGGTTCATCGACTACGCCGTGATAACCGAAGCATTCGAACCGCTGCGCCAAAGGCTTGATCATTATTACCTGAATGAGATCGAAGGCCTGGAGAACGCGACCAGCGAAAACCTTGTGCGCTGGATATGGGAGAGGCTGGAGGGCGGTCTTCCCGGGCTTCACCGAGTCACCATTCGCGAGACCTGCACGGCGCGCTGCGATTACTTTGGAGAGTGAGGGAGCCGGCTCGCCTTTCCTCACACAATCAAAGGGGGCACCGGGTGTGAGTAAGAGTGGGACCGGTTCGGCAATCACCGGTAAGGGCCAGCCACGAATCACACGAATTCCACGAATCTTACACGAATTATTAGTGAACAGTCGTGGAATTCGTGTGATTCGTGGCTGGCCCTTTACCGGTTCCTCGTCCCAGTTTTGATTGCACCTCAGGGCGCCTCAATTCGGAATTCTTTTTGCGACTGCGCGCTCGAGCGTGAGAGAATTCTCGGCCGAGATCTACCGAGGCATGCCATGCGACTCAATTGTGGCAGGTAACCTATATGAGAAAACCGCTGCTGCTTCTGATTTCGGTGTTGCTCGCCGGTTCGCTTCTATGGTTGAGTCACACACACGCTGCTTTTCAGGAGAAAAAGGTCCCGATGCCGGACTATGAAGGAAAGGTCAACGCTCCCGAGTTCCCGGAAGGAATGGAGTGGCTAAACACCGACCGGCCGCTCTCATTGCGACAGTTGAGAGGCAAGGTCGTCCTGCTGGACTTCTGGACGTACTGCTGCATCAACTGTATGCACGTAATCCCGGATCTTAAGCGCCTCGAGAAGAAGTACGCCAACGAACTTGTGGTCATAGGCGTTCATTCAGCCAAGTTCAACGGTGAGAGGGACACCCAGAACATTCGCCAGGCAATCCTGCGCTACGAGATCGAGCACCCGGTGATCAACGACTACAAGATGGAGGTCTGGCAGGAATACACCGTACGCTCCTGGCCGACTTTGATGCTGATAGACCCGGCGGGCAAGCTGCTCGGTTACCTCTCCGGCGAAGGTATCTACGACGCATTCGACAAGTTGATAGCCAGGGTCATCGACGAGTTCGACGCGAAGAAGCAGATTGACCGCCGTCCGCTGGCGCTCAGACTCGAGCGCAGCCTCACGCCCACATCCATGCTGGCATTTCCGGGCAAGGTGCTAGCCGACGAAAAGTCGAAGCAGTTGTTCATCGCAGATTCGAATCACAATCGCATCGTGGTCGTGTCGCTCGTGGACTCGTCGGTCAAAGAAGTGATCGGCACGGGCGAAGTCGGAATGAACGACAGCACCTTTGAAGGCGCCACCTTCAATCATCCCCAGGGCATGACTTTCGACGGGCACGTTCTTTACGTAGCCGACACCGAGAACCATTCGATCCGCGCCGTCGATTTCGATAAGCGCACCGTCGCCACCATAGCCGGCACCGGCACACAAGCCCGAAGCATAGATCAGCTAGGCGGGCAGGGAAAGCAAACGCCTCTTAATTCGCCATGGGACCTGATCCTGCACGATGGCATCCTTTATATCGCAATGGCAGGACCACACCAGTTGTGGCGGATGAACCCGAAGACCGGAGGAGCGGCGCCGTATGCAGGAACTGGCCGCGAAGATCGGATCGACGGACCCCTCGATCGCGCCGCGCTCGCCCAGCCCTCGGGCATCACCACCGACGGCAAGAAGCTTTACTTCGCCGACAGCGAAGTCAGCTCAATTCGCTCGGCCGACCTGAATCCCGACGGAGAGGTCGAGACGATAGTAGGTGAAGGCCTGTTCGAGTTCGGCGATCGCGATGGCAAAGGTTCGGCGGTGCGGTTGCAGCACCCTCTCGGAGTCGCTTATCACGACGGGACGGTGTACGTGGCCGATACCTATAACAACAAGATCAAGGTGGTTTCACCGAAAGACAAATCGTCACAAACCTTTCTGGGCTCGGGCGAGGGGGGCATGCGCGATGGGGACCGCGCTATGTTCGACGAACCCGGCGGCTTGAGTGTGGCCCACGGCAAGCTCTATATCGCGGATACCAATAACCACGCCATACGAGTCGCCGACCTGAAATCCAGGCGAGTCGAGACTCTTCAACTCAAGGGACTGGAGAAGCTGCGTCCTCGAGCGAAGGTCCAGCGGTTCGCCGGACAAACCATAGAAGTGCCGGAACAGTCAGTCGAACCCGGCGAGGCGGCCCTCACTCTGCAGCTCGAGCTTCCCGCCGGGTTCAAGTTGAATCCGCGGGCGCCTTCCGCGGTAACCGTCGAGGCAGGCACAGGCGAGCAGACGTTCCGCAACCCGAAGTTCCCGTTGACCGTCCCTGTTAAGATCTCCGAAGGCGACGGCGTGGTTAAGGAAGATTTCGTGCTATAATACTGCGAGACCGAGAAGGAGAGTCTGTGTTACTTCAAGTAGGCGCGATTGAGTCTCGCAGTGAAGGCAACGAAAGGCGCGAGCAATCACGGACTCTCGGCGACGTACAAGTTTAGTCATTAGTCATTTGTCACTTGTCATTTGCCACTGGTCCGTAGTGAGTGGTCAGTCGTTGGGCCTGAGATCGCTAGTGCCTACGAGCGGATCAGAGGCCACTTACCAGGGCCAATGACAAATGACAAATAGTGACAAGTGACCAATGACAAATGACAAGTGACAAATGACAAATTCCTGTCCTCGATGTCGAAAGCGCGCAGCGAAGCGCTCCTGTCCAGCGCTGAGAACTAACATTTGCGCAGTCTGCTGTGCTCAAGAGCGAATGATCGAACTTGCGTGCCCTGAGTCTTGCCAATATCTCCGTTCGGC
>JBGPFL010000367.1:0-5671 GCA_041483295.1 Blastocatellia bacterium
TTACCAGGGGGATCATAAGAGCTGGAATCTCGTCGTCGATTGGTGAGGACGAGATATGTATGATCCGGGCGAGTCCGGAAACGCCTGGTTGAGACTGCTGGCCGAAGGACCTGCGCAGCCTGTCGAGCTCAGGAGGCCAGTCGGTCTTTTCAAACTTGCCGCTGGTGCTGTTGAAACGCGTGAGCGTAACCTGCCGACCATCCGTCGTCTCGGCAAGAAAAAGGCTCCGCACAATGCGGGGATAGGCGGCCGCGACCGCCCACCGAGCCATGCAGCCGGCGTAGTACTGCCCGGTCTGGTCGGGCGAGAGTGCGGTGTCCATCTGAAAGGTCAAATAGGCGCGGGTCAACTCGCGGTCTATATCTTCAGTGAAGTGCGACGCGGCAACCTTCAGATTCGCCTGCATGCGCTCGCGCTCGCCCTGACTCACTTCTCCGAGCCAGCGGTATTGAAGGACCGCAAGCAAGGCCAGCAATGCGAACAGCGCGCCGACCAGCATAACGGTCCACGGGGCCTTCTGAATGCGCAGCTTCATCAACCCGGATTATACCATCGCCGATTTGCGCTGAGCCTAGACGGCCCGCGATTTTACATTCTTAACAAACTCTTTTCGCCGTCTTAACCAACCGCCCGCCACTATTCGTTAGCATTGACGTTCAAGAAGATGACAACGGAGGAACTATGAAAAAACACTTGACCATCTCAACCACAGTCACATTGGCGGCCCTGATACTAGCTGCGCTCTTGAGCCAACGATCTGTCCATGCCCGGCAGGACAATCGCACTCAGGCCTTGCTCGTTCAAGCGCGAGCCGCGCTTGGCGGCGATGCGAAACTCAAATCGATCCAGACTCTTTCGACGACGGCGAAGTTCCGTAAGATCATCGCCAAAGATCAGCCGGAAATATCGGGCGAGCTTCAACTCGACTTCTTACTCCCGGATAAATACATAGTCACTGAAGTCTCAAACCTGCCGATGGGCGATGCGCAGATCACAAGGATCAACGGATTCAACGGAGATCAGGCGTTCAGAGATGTGCGCACAAGCGGCGGTGGAAACATCTACATCCGAATGGGGAATGGTCCTAACAACCAGCAGACTCAGGCGGCACAGTTGCGGGCAGTTCGCGCGGAGTTCGCCCGCTATGTCATCGGCTGGCTGTTAGCCGCGCCTCCAACACAGACGGTCGACTTCAGCTACGGCGGTGAAGCTCAGGCAGAAGAGGGGCGAGCCGACGTGATCGACGTCAAGGGCGCCGACGACTTTGCGATGCGTCTGTTTTTGGATAAAGAGACGCATCGGCCATTGATGCTTACCTATCGAGGAACGCAGCCCGGCATGATTATGAACATGCAGACCGCTTCCGCAGGCAGCCACGAAGAGGCGGAAAAACTGGCAAAGGAAGCTCAAGAGAAGGCTCGGAAGGAACTCGAGAGTCAGCCCCCGGCGAAGACCGTTGAAATACAGATGTACCTGTCGGACTACCGAAGTGTGGGTGGGATACTTCTGCCGCATCACATCACTCGAGCTGTCAACGGCGAAGTCAATGAAGAGTGGGACGTGACCAAGTTCAAGATCAATCCGCCGCTCAAAGCTGAAAACTTCAAGAAGTGAGGGTTGCAGAAGTGGGAGTCGCCCGAATGGAGTTCAATACCAGGAGTCTCAATGCATCGATCTAGTCTTTTCATTCGCTTGCTATCTCTCGTTGTTAGTTTCGCTATGGTTGCCCCTCTTGGCCTCGGTCAAGCGCGGAACGCAGCCGAGTCGAGCCTGCGAATCACGGTTACTGACCCGCGTGGCGCG
Source organism: Blastocatellia bacterium (assembly GCA_041483295.1). GTDB lineage: Bacteria > Acidobacteriota > Blastocatellia > UBA7656 > UBA7656 > DASYSA01. Next base: position 1,804 of record JBGPFL010000367.1, read on the forward strand.
GCGATTGTCGGCGCGCGCGTAAACATCAAGACCAAGAGCGGAGACCCACAGGCCGCGGAGACTGATGGCCGCGGGGAAGCCTTCATTCCGAGGCTCTCCTCGGGAGCCTTTGATCTCCATATCGAGGCCCAGGGATTCGAGACACGCGATATCAAAGATGCGCGCTTGAAATCGGGAAGCAACAAGCTCGAAGTCAGGTTGGAAGTCGTGGGCGTCAAGGAAGAAGTCGAAGTGAAACGCGACGCGCAGGAGAAGGCCACCGACCCGCGCGGTAACGGATTCACAACCGTTCTTACGCCGGATCAGATAGCCGCGCTGCCCGATGACCCCGACGAGTTCGAAGCCGCTATTCGCAACATGGCAGGCCCGGGCGCGGTGCTTCGAGTCAACGGTTTTCGCGGGGGCAAGCTCCCTCCCAAATCCCAGATTCGCGAAATCAGATTTCGCATGAACCCTTATGCCGCGGACAGCCACGAGACCGGTTTTATGGCAGTCGACATCTTCACCAAACCGGGGCTGGACGACTGGCACGGCTCTGTCAATCTCGGCTTTCGGGATGAGGCGCTCAATGCGCGAAACCCTTTTGCGCGAGTATTGGGACCCGAGCAATTTCGCCGCTTCGGAGTGTCGATGGATGGCCCGCTTTGGAAGAATCACACATCGCTGGCTCTGTCGGCCGAGGGCGTCTCATCTTACGACTCCAAGACCATCGTCGCCGCGCTGCCCGACGGACCCTTCAGCGGCCTCGTTCGCCGCCCCTCGCGAACGCTCAATCTTTCAGCGCGAGTCGAGCACGCCTTGACTAAGACTCATACGCTCAGGGGTGAGTACCAGCGCAATGCCGGCCGCCAGGACAATTTGGGCGTGGGCGACTTCGATTTGCCCGAACGAGCCTTTTCGACCGATCGCGCCGAACACATCTTGCGAGTGTCGGACTCCGGAGTTGTGGCGAAGCGCCTGGTCAACGAGTTGCGCTTTCAAGCGAGCTGGCAACAAACAGACTCTCATTCCTCTTCAAACCTGCCCGCGATTATGGTGCTGAACGCATTCAATCGAGGTGGCGCCCAGATCGAGAGCTCCCGAAGGGTTCGAGAGCTAGAGTTAGCGGACAACGTCGACTTCGCATTCGAAAAGCACTCAATGCGAGCGGGCATTCTGCTGGAGGCCGCAAGCTACCGGAGCAGTGAGCTTCGAAACGGCGGCGGCACTTTCGTTTTCGCGAGCCTCGGCGATTTTCGCGACAACCGGCCCACTACGTTCAGCAGGCGCTCGGGCGACCCGCGAGTTGAGTTCAGGCAGTATCAGTTAGGCTCATACTGGCAAGACGACGTGCGATTGCGCAAGAATCTATCGATCAGCGTCGGTCTGCGCCACGAGTTCCAGACCAACCTCGGGGATCGCAACAACTTTGCGCCGCGCTTCGGCATGACCTGGTCACCATTCAAGGATGGCAAGACGACTCTTCGCGCGGGAGCGGGAGTTTTCTACGACTGGTTTGGCGCCGATGCTTTCGAGCAGACCTTGCGAGTAGATGGGAGCAGGCAGGCAGACCTGGTTGTACGCAATCCGTGCTTCCCTGATCCTCTGAGCTGCGGAAGCGAGACTGTTTTGCCGCCGAGCCGTTTGCAGCGCGACCCGCTGCTTCGAATGCCTTACGTCGAGCAGGTGTCGGTTGGCGTGCAGCGGCAGTTGGCCAAGTTCGCGCAACTCTTTGCAAACTACTTTCATCAGCGCGGTCTGAATCAACTGCGGGGGCATAACGTCAATGCGCCTTTGCCGGGCGGGGGAAGGCCTGACTCGAGCGCCGGCAACATCACTCAGGTCGAATCGGGAGCGCGCTCGACCTTCGATGGCCTCAGTATCAATCTGAGCTTCCAGCAGCCGCAAAAGCGGTTTTTCGCGCACCTGGGCTACTTCTTTTCGAAGGTGACAACCGAATCGGACGGGCCCTTCAGCCTGCCTGCCGACAACTTTGATTTTGGCGCCGAGCGCGGTCCCGGGGCTGGAGACGTGCGCCACCGGGTGTTTGGGATGTTGAATATGGGTCTGTTTAAGGGCCTTCGCCTGGGCGCGACTTTCAACGCAGGCTCTGCTCCGCCATACAACATCTCCACCGGCTTCGATGACAACGGCGACAGCGTGAGCAATGACCGGCCCCGAGGAGTGACGCGCAACAGCGCTCGTGGCGCGGGTCAGTTCAATCTGGGCACACGCTTGAGCTGGGGGTTTGGGTGGGGGCGGCCCAGGGCGACAGGGGCGATTGGCCAACGAGTATTCGCGATCCGCGCGCGGGACGACAGCGACGTGTTGGGGCAAATGCCGTTGGGCGGAATGAACGGCAAACGGTGGCGAACCGAAGTCTACGTTCAGGCTTACAACCTTCTCAATCACACGAACCCGCTCAACTTCACGGGTGTACAAACGTCGCCATTCTTTGGACGCGCGACCGCAGCTCTGCCCGCGAGAAGAATCGAGAGCGGATTGAGGTTCAGCTTTTGAGGGAGTTGTAGATATTCGTCCGCAGATTGCGCAGATGACACAGATGAAGAACCGCGACTAGAACAATCGACAGTTCATTCGTAAAATCTGCGAAATCTGCGACATCTGCGGATCGCTCACCTGGCTGCAACCCAACCCCAACGCCTCTTATCGACGGATTAGGGGAGGCTGTTCGACAGGGTGCTTCGGGCGTGCAATAATTTCGCCTTGATGCGCTCAGCGTTCAAGAAGCTAACGGCTGTCGTTTCGATCTTACTGCTCGCGGCCGCGGCCGCTGCCTCGGATTGGGACCGAGGAGTCTCGCTCTACAACAAAGGTGATTACCGGGCAGCGCTGGCGGAGTTTCAAGACATCATCCGCGAGCGGCCGGACGCCGCGGGAGCGTGGTACTACATTGGGCTGTGCGAGTTCAAGATGAAGCGCTACGGCCAAGTCCAATTGCCGCTTTCGCGCGCCATCGATCTGCTCGAGGTTCAGTCCAGCGACAGCGTAGACATCGCAGGCGCATGGTACACGATCGGCATTTCACAGTATCTCCTGGCCCAGTACGACAAGGCGGTCGAACCACTCAAACGCTATCTCGACCTCACCGCAAAGGCCAGGCGCGACGCCGACCCCGGCGCCCGTGCGGCTCTTGGCCGCGCCTACTTCTTCCTTGACCGCTACGACGAAGCGCTGGCTCTGTTGTCGTCGGCGAAGGGCGCCAGTGATTCAGCCCGAGAGGCCGGGGCAAGCTCCTCATACTATGTTGGCGCGATCTACTTCAAACGCGAAGATGACGAACGTGCTATCCCTGCGCTTCGGGAGGCGGTGCGCACCAACCCGGAGGATGGGGCGACCTTGGACCTGCTGGCCGAGAGCCTGTTGCGCAAGGCACGAAAGACGAACGGGGCGGGGGCCGCTTCGGTTTGGAACGAAGCCGCACAGGTGGGCGAGAAACTCCGCGCCCTGCGCGACGACCTGAAGACCGCGAACATTCTGGGACGCGCGTATCTGGGCGCTCGCCAGTTCGACAAGGCCGTCGGGCCGCTCGAGAAGCTGGCGAAGTCTAATATCGACAACGGGCAGGCGTGGCTCTACTACGGTATTGCGCTTTCGCGGAGCGGACAGACGAGAAGAGCGATGGAGGCGCTCGAGATCACAATTCAGTTGATACCCGAGTCTGTGCCGGCGCTCTCCGAACTTGCGTTCGTATACGAGAGCGACAAGCAGTATCAGCAGGCTTTACGAATCTATGAGAAAGCTTATGCGGCTACGAACGACCCAGCGATCAAGGACAGCATCGAACGGGTGAAGATCCTGGCATCTCAGCAGCCGTGATGGGAGAGTGGGGAGAAGGGGAGAAAGGGAGAAAGGGAGAAAGGGAGAA
>JBGPFL010000368.1:0-5644 GCA_041483295.1 Blastocatellia bacterium
GCGCGCTTCGGGTCTCCCGTATCGCCAAGCACGGTGCGGCGGATCTGTTCGAAAGCCTCCTGCTGCTCGCCCGGAAGCCATCCCATCGGCCGCCCCGAAAGAGTTCCTTTGACCAGTTGCTCAAGGGAATCAAACTCGCCATCGAAGTGAAGCCGCGGCATCCTGGAGACGTCGAATAGCGTCGGCGAGTTTCGAAGCTCATCCCTCCGCGGGTCTCCCAGGCGGTACGACACCCAGCTTCGAGCCAGGAAGTCGGCGTGCGCGCGAATGCCCTGCGGGTCTTCGTCGAGCAGGTGGCAGTGACTGCAGCTTGCCGGAAGGTCGCCCTTCGCGGTTGCAAAACGCGGGTCCTTAAACAGGCGCGCCCCAAGCCGGGCCGCGCCATTGGATTTATCCTGGTGATCATCCCCCCCTGACGCCCAGCCGGAGATGTTCGCAACAACCGCGGCAACGAACGCGGCCAGCAAGAAGCGCTTAAGCCACCGGAATCGAGCGATGGGCTTCACCAAATTTGGACCTGCTTTGAAGATTGTGTGCATCGGAGAGCCGAGAGCATTCTAACCGACGCTGGCGACGGCGGCCAGTTCTTTGAGGAGAGCCTTCTGTTCGGCTTTCGAGTTAACCGAAAAGCGCCGCCACTCGCCATCCACTTTCAGGTCGGCAAACAATCCGGCGGGGTCTTCGTGAAAGTGAAGGATGCCCACGGATTTCCGGTAGAAGGCGCCTCTTCTGCGCTCACGCAAGGCTGCGTGTTTTCGGACTTCGCGAAGCAGGTCCTCTAACAGGTCTAGCGTTTCTTCTCCGGCGTGTTTCATGTTCTCCTCCCGCAAAGCTCATGAATGCAGGTCGGCAGTCGCCAGGAACTGTGGCGGCTTGCGATGCTTTGTTATCTGCTCGAAAGCGTATGCCAGTTTGATCAGCGTCGGCTCGCTCCAGGCTCTGCCAAAGAATGAAATTCCAACAGGCAATCCGAAGACGTACCCGGCAGTCACATTTATGTTCGGGTACCCCGCCACCGCAGGAGGAGTCGAGCAGCCGCCGCCAAAGTGATCCCCATTTATCCAATCGGTCGGCCACGCAGGTCCGCCGGTCGGTCCGATGATCGCATCCAGCCGATGCTTGTTCATCACGGCATCAATGCCTTGCGTCCGCGACATGCGATGGTTCTTTGCGAGCGCCGCGAGGTAGGCCTTGCTGGTCAGGGCGCCCTTAGCTTCGGCCTTGATGAAAAGCTCCTGGCCGAAGTAGGGCATCTCTTTATCGCGGTTGCGTTCGTTGAAGTCGATGACCTCCTTCAGCGAATGAACGGGCGCATTTGGCCCGAGCCCTTTCAGATATGTATTGAGATCGGCTTTGAGCTCGAACAGCAGGACCTCGAGTTCCGAATCATCGAACTTGCCGTGAGTCGGGATGTCAGCCGGGTCCACGATCACTGCGCCTGCGCGCTTCATCACGTCGATCGCCTCGGTCATCAGCTTGTCGACGCGGCCGCTGAAGCCGAAGAACTTGCGAGCCACCCCGAGGCGCGTTCCCTTAAGCCCGTTGGGGTCGAGAAACTTCGAGTAGTCGGGGTGAGTCCTGCCCTGGCTCTGTTTGGTGTAGCCGTCGCGCGGGTCAACGCCGGTCAGCGCGCTGAGCACGATCGCTGCATCTTCGACTGTGCGAGTCATCGGCCCCGCGCCGTCCTGACTGTGAGAGATGGGAATGATTCCCGAGCGGCTGACCAATCCAACCGTCGGCTTGATCCCCACCAGGCCGTTGGCGGAAGAGGGACAGACAATCGAGCCATCGGTTTCAGTTCCGATCGCCGCCGCGCAAAGATTCGCCGCCACCGCAGCGCCGGAGCCGGAGCTCGAGCCGCACGGATTCCGATCGAGGGCGTATGGGTTCCTGGTCTGGCCTCCGCGTCCGCTCCAGCCGCTAGTCGAGTGATTGGACCTTATGTTGGCCCACTCGCTGAGGTTCGTCTTGCCGAGAATCACGGCGCCGGCCTGACGCAGCTTCTGCGCGACAAACGAGTCACGAGGCGCGATCGATTCGGCCAGAGCAAGCGAACCGGCGCTGGTCTTCATCTTGTCGGCAGTGTCGATGTTGTCTTTAATCAGGATTGGCACGCCGTGCAACGGTCCGCGCGGGCCTTTATCTCTTCGCTCCTTGTCGAGCGCATCGGCAATAGCCAGTGCGTCGGGATTGATCTCGATGATCGAGTTTACTGCGGGGCCGCGCTTGTCTACTTCGTCGATGCGAGCCAGGTACATCTCGGCTATGGAGCGAGCAGTGAAGCGGCCGGCCTTCAGACCTTCACGGAGGTTGTTTATGGTGAATTCTTCAAGCTCGAACGGCCGCGGCGTCGCGCGCGAAACTGACGCTGGTTCTGCGGCCCGGGACAGGTCACGCCTGGTGATGACGACGGCGCTTGCGAGGGCGCTCTGTTTCAGGAATTGTCTGCGCTTGATACCCGAGGTGGTCTTATCGTTCTTTGTTTTGTGGCCCATCGATTTCCTCTGAGTGTAGTGAGTCTCGGACGAGCGCCACTCTAGCCTCTGGGATTGGGAGGTGTCAATTGCAAGTCCTGTCAGGGGTGCACGCGAACGGCAGCCGAAACAGCCTCAAAACAGCATGACTCTGCTGGAGGCTCCGGCTTAATAGTGCTTCAAACCTTCCTTCTCCTCATACTGCTGATGGTATTCCTCAGCACGGTAGAAGCGCGATACGGCCGTGATCTCGGTTGCGATAGGTCTTGAATAGCGGCCGCTGGTTTGAAGTCTCTCTTTCGAAGCCTTTGCTATTGCCTCCTGTTCGGGCGTATGAAAAAAGATCGCCGACCTGTACTGTGACCCCACGTCCGGGCCCTGTCGGTTGACCGTCGTCGGGTCGTGAAGCTCCCAGAAGAGGTCCAACAGCTTCTCGAAAGAGGTCACCGCCGGATCGAACTCGACCTCGACGGCTTCAGCGTGACCGGTTCGATCACTGCAGACGTCATAGTACGTCGGGTTCTCGAGTCTCCCGCCTGTGTATCCGACCTGGGTCGAGATGACTCCATTCTGCCGTCTGAACTCCGCTTCCACGCCCCAGAAGCAGCCTGCTGCAAAAGTCGCCGTTTCCATCTTCGCTTACTCCGTTCGCCTCTTTCGAATTGCCTGAGCGACTCTACTATACAGTGCCTTGGCCGCTCGTCTCAATCGTCAGGTTTAAGGGAGAGCCACGAATGACACGAATGACACGAATCTCACACGAATTGGCCCTAAGCCAAATTCGTGGCCAATTCGTGTGATTCGTGTCATTCGTGGCCCTCCCTTGACTCTCGCGAAATCGCTCTGCTATACCACGCGCGGAGATAACTGAATGACAGGAATAACATCATTCGGCGCATACGTGCCTTTCTATCGCCTCAGTCACAAGGAGATCGCCGCGGCCTGGGGCGGACGGGCCGGCGAAGGCGAACGCGCCGTTGCCAACGTGGACGAAGATTCGATCACATTGGCCGTCGAAGCGGTGCGCGACCTGCTGGCCGGCCGCGACGGGCGCGAGGTTGACGGTTTGATGTTTTCCTCGACGACTTCCCCTTACTCGGAGAAGCAGGCTTCGGCGCTCATCGCCACGGTGGCCGACTTGCGTCACGACGTGAGGACCGCCGACTATACGAACTCCCTGAGATCGGCTACCACGGCCGTTCGCGCGGCGCTCGATTCCGTAGAGGCCGGCTCGGCGTCCAACATCATCATCACTGCGGCTGACACCAGGCTCGCGCGGCCAAAGTCTGCTAACGAGCGCATCTTCGGCGATGCCGCCTCGGCGCTCGAAGTCGGACGCGACAAAGTGATCGCTCATCTAATCGCCAGCCATTCGACGGTGGTTGAGATGACCGACGTGTGGCGCGCGGAGGGTGATCGCTTTGTTTCAGGATGGGAAGAACGATTTGCGGTGACTCAGGGCTACCAGCGAGTGGTGCGCCAGGCGGTGTCGGAACTGTTTGAGCGGAGCGCGATCGGCCCGTCTGAAGTATCGAAGGCGATCTTCTATGCGCCCGACGCGGGCTCGCTCGCTTCGGTCGCAAAGAGCCTGGGCCTCAAAGCGGAACAGATTCCCGATCATCTCTTATCCTCGGTCGGCAACACGGGGACGGCGATGCCGCTGTTGGTCCTCTCTTCGGTGCTCGAGGAAGCGAAGCCCGGCGAGAAACTGCTGGTCGTGGGCTATGGCTCGGGTTGTGACGCGCTGATGTTTGAAGTGACCGATGAAATAGTGAACGCAACGCAGGCGCCAAGGAGAGGGGTCAAAGGCCACCTTGCATCCAAGGCTCCGTTGGACAGCTATGAGCGCTATGCAAAGTTCCGAGAGTTGATAGACGTCGAGGCGGCGCGGCGGCAGGCGCCCTCGGCTTCGGCCGCCGCGACCTGGCGAGACCGCGACGAGATCTACAAGTTCAGAGGTTTGAAGTGTCTGGCTTGCGGCAAAGTTCAGTATCCGGCTCAGCGAGTATGCATTAGCTGTCAGACCAGGGACAACTTCGAGAGCGTGCGCCTGGCTGACAAGCGAGCCTCGTTGTTCACCTTCACGGTCGACTTTTTGAATGCCGATCCCGATCCTCCGACGGTGATGAGTGTGATCGATTTCGAAGACGGGGGCCGCGCTTACGTTATGATGACCGACCGCACTCCAGGGGATGTGCGAATCGAGCAAACTGTAGAGATGACCTTCAGGCGGTTGTATGATGCCGAAGGGTTCAGAAATTACTACTGGAAGTGCCGCCCAGTGAGGTGAATGTTGCGGTAACGACAATGCCAACCGTTTCCTTTCAGACTGAACACCGCGGAGGTGTCCTTCGCATCCACGCGCAGACGTTCGGATTTCGGGATCTCTCGAGTCACCTCTGAAACCGTGTCAGCAGATAGAGAGCTTAGAGCAAGATTACCCCAGGTCGGACTGTGATGAGTCTATCCACGCGGGTGCCCTTCTGATAGACTCCCTAAGTTAATGAATGCGCGGCTCAAACGAATTGGAATCTACTGGCTCGGCTGGACGTTCATCGTTCTGGGAATCCTTGGGCTGTTCCTTCCCATACTTCAAGGCATTCTATTTCTGCTCATCGGTCTTTCTTTATTGTCAAACAGTTCTCCCTGGGCTGCCCGGCTCCTTCATAGACTGCGCGAGCGATTCCCCGGAATAGCCGGCAAATACAGCGAGGCCATGGCGAAGGCCAAGGACCTTCAGATGAAGATGTTCAAGAAGAAGAAGAAGGCGGAGGAGTTCGACTAAACCAGTGTCCACGAGTTTATTTTCGAGGCCGGGCACAACCTCGAAGAGGAGGGCTTGTGATCCGCAACGCTGCAATCCTCGCTCTAATTCTATTGACCGCCGGGGCCGCGATGGCACAGTTAGTCTCGAGCGACGCAGTTAAGAAGCTTCACGATCTGTTCGAAGAAGACTGGCAATGGGGTCTAGAACAGTATCCCGAGGCGGCTACCCTGCTGGGCGACAATCGCTATAACGACCGCCTCACCGATCTTTCATTTGAAGCAATCGAGCGCCGAAAGGCCCATGAACGACAGATGCTCGATCGCATCAAGAAGATCGACCGGTCGCAAGTTGCCGGGCAGGACCTCATCTCTTACGACCTCTTCCTTCGCGACAAACAACTCGA
>JBGPFL010000369.1:0-5622 GCA_041483295.1 Blastocatellia bacterium
AAACTGTGGCGGCGACTTCTGAGAGGCTGGCAAAATCGCTTAGGCGCCCTCAGTCGGAGGTCAGAGGTCAGAGGTCAGAGGTCGGAGATCAGAAGTCAGAGGTCGGAGATCAGAAGTCAGCAGGTTTTGATCTCTGACTTCTGACCTCTGACTTCTGATCTCTGACTTCTGACCTCTGAGAGAAGGAGATGTTGGAATGAAAGGTCATGTAGTCGCAATTCTAATGGCAGGCTTTCTTGCAATTCAGTGCGGAGCTTCGCCGTCCATTGATGGCGAAAGGCATAGATCAGAAACTCCTTCGCCCGAGGGCCACGGTGGTTCCGCCGGGCAGAAAGGATCAAAGATGGCTAAGATCACCAAGACCGATGCCGAGTGGCACGCCCAGCTCACCCCGGACCAGTACGAAGTCACGAGAAAGAAGGGCACCGAGAGAGCCTTCACCGGGGCGTACTATGACTTGCACGACAAAGGGGTCTACCTCTGCGTCGATTGCGGCCTTGAGGTGTTCAGCTCTGACACGAAGTTCGATTCAGGAACGGGCTGGCCGAGCTTCTGGGCGCCGATAGCGAAGCAGAACATCGAAGAGGAGACCGACCGCAGCTACGGGATGACCCGAACCGAGGTGCGTTGCGCGCGGTGTGACGCACATCTTGGCCACGTATTCGACGACGGCCCCAAGCCCACCCATCTGCGCTACTGCATTAACTCAGTCGCTCTTAAGTTCGTTAAGAAGGAGGAGTGATCCGTGATGCGTGATCCGTGATCCGTGATCCGTGATTCCTGAATCGTGATCCTTAAGTGGCAACATAGCCGTCTGCTTCACGCATCACTCGTCACGCATCACTCGTCACGCATCACTCGTCACGCATCACGCATCAGGCACCCTCGATCCTAACTCCCCGGCCTTCCTTATGTCGTAGGCCGCCGCCGCAAAAGTCTGAATATACGCAAGAGCCGCGACTCCCAGCCCCGCGTAGAGTAACAGTACGCGACTCGCCGGCCCGGTGAAGTAGACCGCCGCCGCGATTGACACAACCATCACGATCACGCTCACAACGTAGTAGAGAGTCCGATACCACAAGCTGAACGCCGCAACGAAACTGAGCACTGCTACCAACGTCCCCAGTTGATGCGGCCAACCGAGAAGCAAGGCGAGAGAGAGGTAGTAGACGACTACCAGTCCGCGAACAAACTTCTGCAGTGTGTAGTAGTCTTCCCAAAAGAACGTAAAGAAGGCCGCGAGTGATGCGATGACCAGCAGCAGGTTCAATGCGCCTGACGGTGCCTCGATCGCTCGCGTGACCGGACAGTGCCATATCAGGATCAACCACACCGGCATCGAGTTTCGCACCCACTTCGCCAGCCTTGCCGGGCGAATGATCGTCAGGTCGGCAATCAGGTATACATAGTACGCCGCAGCCGGAAGCCATATGCGAAGCCAGTGCTCGTTCAATCGTCCCTCGCCTCGCAATATCAGCGAAGCGACTATCGCAGCGGCCAGAGGTACCCACTCATAAATCCGAATGTGCGAAGGCGGCCGCCGGTACCACTTTTCCCAGGCCTCAGATCCCCTGAGCGTAGGAATGAGCGAGCGGTTGATGCTGGCGGCCACTCGCTTCATCACCTCGTGATGGAACTCGCGATCTTCTCGCCGCTCCTCGCGCTCCTGGTCGGTTAGCCGAATTGGCTTGTGGAAGCGGACGATGATCTTCGCAGGTTTGGGCAGGAGCCTGAACTTCGGCCAGGCCCGAGATGCCCCGCCGATGGTGAACGGAACGATGGGCGCTCCCGTCTCTATCGCCAGCCTTGCCACACCTGTCCGAAGCTCGCCCATTGGTCCACTCTCGGAACGCTGGCCCTCGGGAAAGATTGCCAGGGCATGACCGGCCTCGAGCACCTGGCAAGCCTCCCGATAAGCCGCTTCACCTTTGCCGCGACGAATGTCGACCGGGAAGCCGCCGAGCGTTCGTATGAACTTGCCCAGCAGCGGAACGCGGAACAGCGCATCCCACGCCATGTATTTGATCACCCGCTTGATTGGCAGCCCCACCAAGACCGGGTCGAGATATGAGGGATGGTTGCCGGCGATTATCGCAGCGCCCGTTTCCGGAATGTTCTCGAGTCCGTGATACTCAACAGAGAAGAGCACTCGAAACAGCGGCCGCCCGATGAACCTGCAAACAGATAGGACATTCATAAGGTACGAGGATCTAGGGTCCCTTGGCGTTCTAGGGTCCCTTGGCGTTCTAGGGTCCCTTGGCGTTCTAGAAGTTCACGAATCGGTCAAGTTCCTCACCCACGTGAGCCTCACGCCGCCAGTAGCCCTTTTGTCATGAACTCCTCAAGCGCGCCTTCAAGACGGCGCCACGCGGTTGCAAGCGGAGTGCGCTGCGCCACGCTTTCTGGTAAGTCCTTGCCGAGGACCGTGAGTCCCGGTGCCAGGATTCGCCCATAAGCCTTTGTGAATAACACCGCAACTTGTCTGCCCTTCGCAGTCAATTGGTATCGCCTCTTATGCTTTTGTTTCGAGATCAGTCCTTTGCGCTTCAGTCGCCGCAAGTCATAGGTCGCCTGTCGATTGGTGTACGTCTCATTGAGTAGTCGCGCCGTATGCTTGACCATTTGACCATTGGTGAAGCCTTCAACCACATAACTGAACCTTACCAAACTGGCTAGCACTGCCATGACTCTGCGATCACCGAAGCGAAGTCCAGCAGCGTGTAGACCGTCATCGTTTGTGGACGGTCGGGTGACCTCATCAAAGGTTCCCACGTCGGGGGCCGGCATTGCGTCTCGGGCTTCGGCGTCACATAGTCGCCGGTTGGCTGACTCGCCAACTGCTCTTAGAGCATTCCAGTTTTCTGCCGAGACTCGACGCCCGATTCCGAAGTCACGAGTGTTACAGATCACCGTCTCGGTCCGTAGCGCCCGGCCCTCTTTGAAGTATTGCTTGATCCGCGACGATTTGTAGTAACTGGTTAGCGTAGGATCGACCCCGTTATTCATCACCCGAGTTCTGAATACTCCGCTTGTCCGCCTATTGACACGCCGATCGAAGGTCAGGCTGATTTGATCCGGCCGTCCCACGTCGAGGTGATCTCGTATAACCCCTTCAAACCACATCCGGCCCGCCTGCGGCCGATCAAACACACAGGTATCGGACACTTCGAACTGCCGAAATGCCAGGTCATACACATAACCCGCTTTCAGGTCTGCTTTGGTCAATGGCGAAGGCAATCGGTGAAACCATCGCCAGAAGAAGCTCTTCACTACACCTGACCCAAACCGGTCGCATGTCTCCTGCAACCGAGTCGGGTCCTCACACGAACGAAATCCGTTGTCCAATGCTTCGTACTTGATGCCCGCTTTCTCCAACTGCCGCTTCGCCCATTCATGCCCGTTGAGATAAATCCAGATCGGATAAGGAGCATAGGCGTTGGTCTTCCAGAAGGCCCCACCACACTCACTGTCCCAAACATAGAAGTAGAAGTGGTTGATATATACCATCTGACGCCCCCATTCCATGTGTGGATGGGCTGACTTCTCGTGACCCTTCGCTTTCCACGATCGCCACGCCGATGCCTTCTCCTGAGCTATGCCGATCAGCACCACTCGATCTTTACCCTCTCGCGCCGCAGCTTCAATATAAGGACGAACAAGCTCCTCCTTGTTCTGTTTCTTCTTGAAGTGCACCACAGGAATGTTATTCTCCTCCGCGAATTTGTGGACGGCCTTCACGAACGCATCACCGATCTTGCCAAACGCTGCTGAAGAGGGAATCTTGAAACCTCGCACCCACCTCAGGAACTTGCATACCTGCCCCACCGACTGTAGCTGCGGTATGTAGGCTTGCAAGAAAATACGATCTATCGACCGGCACTTGAGTGTCACGTGATCTCGAAGTAGAGTTGCGTAGTTGGTCATATAATCTCCTTGGTCTTTTCAACTCAGGAGGTTATACCCAACGCTGAGGGGGCTCAACATCAACGAACTCCCTCAGCTTTCAATTCTCGGCGGTATGAGGTCGCTCGCTACGATCTAGGATAATCTAGGATGCGTGATGCGTGACCAGTGATGCTTGACGGCTGACCTGTAATGCAGCCGGCTATGTTGCCACTTGAGCATCACGAATCAGGAATCACGCATCACGCATCACGCATCACGCGTTCTGAATCCTAAATCCCAGATCCTAAATCCTGCTTCACTCCGGCAAGGTCTCGGTCGAGGGCTCCGGCAACCAGTGGCTCGCGATCAATCCTATGGCGTAAACCAGGAAGGCGACCGCTGCTGCCCCGTACGCCAGACGAGTCTCACCACTGCCGCCGGGCATCACAGCCGCGAATTGCGTCGTCAGCAGCGCCGCGGAGGTTCCCACCATTCGTCCCCCGACGTTTGCCGCAAAGCTCTCGCCAGTTCCGCGTAAGTGCGTTGGATAGACGCGAGGGAGATAGTTTCCCCAGAAGCTCAGTTGCGCCACTGTAAACAACCCCGCGAAGAAGATGCCCCACTTGAGCAAGCTCAGGTCGTGCACCGCGGGAAAGAGAAACACAAGCGGAACGATGATGAGGCCAGGGATCAGAAACACGCGCAGCAGCTTGCGCCGCGAAACGATGTGCACGGCCAGAAACGCGAGGATAAAACGCCCCACCAGGCCGCCGATCTCTTGAATAGTCTGAACTCCGCCAACCGTGGCCTGAACAATTGATTGCTTCTGAGCCGGCGCGAGACTGCTGTCCACGTGAACGAGGGCGGGCACGATTTGAGGCAATTGCTGGATCGCGCCGAACGCAGCTCCGAGGCTGCACGCAAAAATCAACGCCGACACTAACGTGGTCCGCCGATACTCCGGTTGGAACAGCTGTACGAAGCTCGGACGCCGGAGCGTACCCGCTGCCTTCTTCTGTTTCCACACGGGCGATTCAGGCAGGAACGGGCGAATGATGATCAGAGGAATCGCTGGAATCAGTCCGGATATGAGCAGGTAGCGCCAGTTGTCATGGCCGCCGTGAATCGCGGGCAACGAGGTTGCAATGCGTGCTATCCCAAGCCACACAAGGCTCACCATAAACCCGCCGAGCGACGAAAAGGCCTGGGTGTAACCGAGGACCGATTCGCGCTGTTTCGGGTCCGGGAAGAGCTCAGCCAGCCACGCCACGGCAGCGACGAATTCCACGCACACCCCGACGAACTTCGTCGAGCGCAATACGAGTAACATCGGCAGCGAAGTGGAAAACCCCGCACAAAAAGCCGACGCGGCATAGAGCAGAATGCTCCAGGTCAGTATTCTCCGCCGCCCCAGCCGGTCAGTCAGGTAGCCGCCAAGCAGACCGAAGATCCCGCCACACACTGCCGGAACGTAGATCATGACATCGCGCCAGCGAGCGTAATCGGGAGTCCCGAAGGATAACCCTCCGAGTTGTTCGAGCGCCGGCCGCAGGATGAGCGGCAGCATAAGCAGTTCGTAGGTATCAAACGCAAAGCCGATGACGGCGATGATGCAGATGAGCCATTGAACCGGCGTAAGACGTAAGGAGCCTTGATCAGGGGCGGTTGAGTTCATAATGGGCTAACATTCTTTGTGAAGTCGCACGGGTACGTCAAGCCGAGGGGCCAGCACCAGCA
>JBGPFL010000370.1:0-5614 GCA_041483295.1 Blastocatellia bacterium
CCGATCGCGGCGCTTACTCGCCCGACGGCGCCCAGCTGGCATACCAGCCGCTGAGGCAGTGGCAGCCCGATTGGAAGCGGTATCGCGGGGGGCAGACCTCGCCCATCTGGATCGCCAGGCTCTCCGATTCCACGATCGAAAAGCTTCCACGCGAGAACTCCAACGACCGGTTGCCGATGTGGGTTGGCGACAAAATATTCTTCCTGTCGGACCGCAGCGGGCCGGTGACGCTGTTTGCCTTCGACACCAGATCGAAGAAGGTCTCCGAGCTCATCAAGAACAACGGCATGGACTTTAAGTCGGCTTCGGCGGGGCCCGACGTTATCGCCTACGAACAGTTCGGCGCAATCTCCCTGTATGACCTGAAGTCGAACCAATCGCACAAGGTGAAGATCCGCGTCGCCGCCGATCTCATCACCGTACGTACGCGATATGAAAAGGTGGGAACGCGTATCAGCACTGCGCGTCTGTCCCCGACCGGCGCACGCGCCGTATTCGAAGCTCGCGGTGAAATCGTAACCGTTCCAGCCGAGAAGGGCGATCCTCGGAACCTGACAAGAACGCCGGGCGTCATGGAGCGTGATCCCGCGTGGTCGCCAGATGGCAAGTGGATCTCTTACTTCTCAGACGAGTCCGGAGAGTACGCGTTGCACCTGCGCGACCAGAGCGGCATGGGTGAGGTCAAGAAGATCAACCTCGGGACGCCGGCTTCATTCTTCTACTCCCCGACCTGGTCGCCCGACAGTAAGAAGATTGCATACTACGACAAGCGGCTGAACCTCTGGTACCTCGAGATCGACAAGGGGGCGCCGGTAAAGGTAGACAAGAACCCGGACGGCCTTAACGTCGATGTGATCCGGCCCGCGTGGTCACCCGACAGCCGCTGGATCTCTTATGTACGCCAGCTCGACAATCACCTGCGCGCGGTCTTCGTTTACTCCCTCGAAACCGGCAAGGCCAATCAGATCACCGACGGGATGAGCGACGCCCGCTACACTGCCTTCGACAAGAGCGGCAAGTATCTCTACTTCACCGCCAGCACCAATCTGGGTCCGGCATTCAGCTTCGCCGAGATGTCCAACTTCCCCCACCAGTCGACGCGCAGCCTCTACGCGATTGTCCTGCGAAACGACCTGCCTTCGCCCATTGCGCCCGAGAGTGATGAGGAGAAGGTGCAGGATGAGAAAAAGGACGCGGCTAAGAGCGGCGACAAACCCGCGGACAGCCCGGCGGAAAAGGCTGAAGAGAAGAAACCCGACCCGGCTCAGTCTTCCGGTCCCGTCGCGAAGCCGCCGAAAAAGGAACCCGATCCGGTGCGAATCGACCTCGACGCCATCAGCCAGCGCATTGTTGCGTTACCGGTTCCACCTCGGAACTACGTTAGTCTCGACGTGGGCAAGGCCAACACGATCTTCCTTCAAGAGCCGGCCCCTGCGGGTGCAGCGGATGCGCCGGGAGGGCCTCCAGGACTCACGCTCCACAAGTTTGATCTGGAAAAGCGAAAATTCGAGAAGGTGCTCGACGGCGTCGGCGCGTTCGAAGTATCGCAAAACGGCGAGAAGATGCTGTACCGGCAGGGTCCTCAGTGGATCATCGCTCCGACGATGACGCCGCCCAAGCCCGGAGAAGGCATTCTGAAGGTCGCCGAGATGGAGGTCGCCGTCGACCCCAGGGCTGAGTGGCAGCAGATGTACCACGAGATCTGGCGGTCTGAGCGCGACTTCTTCTACGACCCCGGCGCTCACGGCCTCGACCTGAAGGCAGCAGAGAAGCAGTACGAGCCCTATCTGGCTGCCGTCGCGCATCGCAGCGATCTGAGTTATCTCTTCCGCGAGATGCTGAACCAGCTAACAGTCGGTCACATGTTCATCAACGGCGGAGATCAACCCAGGCCCAACTTCGTGTCGGGCGGATTGCTCGGCGCGGACTACAAATTAGAGAACGGCCGGTATCGATTCGCGAAGGTCTACAACGGCGAGAACTGGAACCCGCAACTTCGGGCGCCGCTCACGCAGCCAGGCGTGAACGTGAAGAGCGGCGAGTACCTGCTCGCTGTCAATGGCCGCGACATCCGGGCCAGTGAGAGCGTCTACAAGTTCTTTGAGAGCACGGCTGGGAAACAAGTCGTCATTCGAGTCGGGCCGAACGCGGACGGCACAGGTTCCCGAGAGGTGACTGTGGTGCCGGTGGCCAGTGAAACGGGTCTGCGCAATCTGGACTGGATCGAGGGGAATCGGCGGAAGGTCGACCAAATGAGCGCAGGGAAGCTGGCTTATGTCTACGTGCCGGACACATCGGGCCCGGGGTACGCGAGCTTCAATCGCTACTTCTTTTCGCAGACCCAGAAGGACGGCGCCCTGATAGATGAGCGATTCAACGGGGGCGGCTCGCTGGCTGACTACATCGTCGAGTATCTGAGTCGTCCGCTGCTCAACTACATTTCGTTCCGTGACGGACGCGACATTCCGACGCCGCTCGGCGCGATCTATGGTCCGAAGGCGATGATCATCAACGAACTGGCCGGAAGCGGCGGCGATGCGCTGCCATGGTATTTCCGGAAGATGAAGATCGGCCCGCTCATCGGCAAGCGAACATGGGGCGGACTGGTCGCCGCGTTCCCTGCCCCGCAACTGATGGACGGGGGGTTCGTAACGGCGCCGGATGCGGCGATCTATGGACTCAACGGAGAATGGGAAGTTGAGAACATCGGCGTCGGACCCGACGTAGAAGTCGAGTTCGATCCAGCGGCCTGGCGGCAAGGACGGGACCCTCAGCTCGAGAAGGCTGTCGAGGTTCTTGTAGGTGAAATCAAGAAGAACCCGCGGGCGCCGAGCAATCGTCCTGCCTATCCGAACTATCATAACGGACAGAGCGGAAAGAACTAACTGAGTAAGATTTCTGAGTCACAAGAAGGAGCTTCCAATGAAAAAAGCCATTCTGACTCTCGTACTCTTGCTTGCCGCTGCAGGCGGCTGCTTC
The DNA here is from genome assembly GCA_041483295.1 of Blastocatellia bacterium. Classification (GTDB taxonomy): domain Bacteria; phylum Acidobacteriota; class Blastocatellia; order UBA7656; family UBA7656; genus DASYSA01. The sequence goes on from JBGPFL010000370.1 coordinate 2,980, forward strand.
GGACAGACAGATAAGCCGCTGCTCATGCGCGATCCAACGCTCAGCAGGACAAACATAGTCTTCGCCTATGCCGGCGACCTGTGGATCGTCGGCCGTGAAGGCGGAGAAGCCGCCCGTTTGACCGTCGGCGCAGGAACCGAAGGCATACCTGTCTTCTCTCCGGACGGCAAGTGGATTGCCTTCACCGGCGAATATGACGGCAATGTCGATGTATACGTGGTGGCCACAGCGGGCGGAGTGCCCAGGCGGTTGACCTATCATCCGGCTCCGGACATCGTCTCGAGCTGGACGCCTGACGGCAAACAGGTGCTCTTCGCATCGCCCCGTGCGAGCGAGACCGGCCGCACACTATCGCTCTTCACCATCCCGATCGATGGCGTCTTCCCTACCCCGGTGCCGCTGCCAATGGCGACCAAGGGATCGTACTCACAAGATGGAGCGCGGCTGGCCTACGAGCCCCTGCCTCGCGCTTTTAACGCCTGGAAGCGTTATCGCGGCGGACTCGCGAGCGCCATCTGGATCGCGAATCTGGCAGATTCCAGCGTCGAGCGAATCCCGAGAGACAACTCGAACGACTTCAGCACGATGTGGGTGGGCAATCGCGTTTACTTCCTCTTGGACCGCAATGGCCCCGTGACTCTGTTTGGCTACGACACCCCGACTAAGAAAGTGACACAGCTCATTCAGAATAGCGGCCTCGACATAAAATCGGCGGCGGCGGGACCGGACGCGATCGTCTACGAACAGTTCGGCTCGATAAACCTCTACGATTTGAAGTCAGGTAAGAGCAGAAAGGTCAACATCACGCTTAACGGTGATCTGGCCTCGGTTCGTTCGCGCTACGAGAAGGTCGGCTCGCGAGTCGGCAACGCCAGATTGTCGCCCACCGGCGCGCGCGCAGTATTTGAAGCGCGCGGTGAGATCCTGACCGTGCCGGCTGAGAAGGGCAACGCGCGCAACCTCACCAATACGTCGGGCGTTGCCGAACGCGATCCGGCGTGGTCACCAGATGGCAAATGGATCGCGTACTTCTCCGATGAGTCGGGCGAATATGCACTGCACCTGCGCGACCAGAGCGGTATGGGCGAAGTGAAGAAGATCGGTCTGGGCAATCCTCCCTCCTTCTTCTATTCCCCGACCTGGTCGCCCGACAGCAAGAAGATCGCTTACCTCGACAAGCGCCTCAACCTCTGGTACGTCGAAATAGACAAGGGCACTCCGGTGAAGATCGATGCGACACTGGCAAACGCGGGAACGCTCGGCCCCGCCTGGTCCCCCGACAGCAGGTGGGTGGCTTACACCAGGGTGCTCAAGTCGTGGATGCACGCCGCCTTCGTCTACTCACTTGAAGAGGGAAAGAGCACCCAGGTAACCGACGGCTTGAGTGACGCTCGCTTTGCCGAATTCGACAAGGGCGGCAAATATCTCTACTTCACGGCCAGCACCGACGTCGCCAACACGTCGGCGGGTCTGGATATGTCCGCCTATCCGCAGCGCCCGACCCGTAGCGTCTACGTGATGGTGCTCAAGAAGGATCTCCCCTCGCCTCTGGCGCCTGAAAGCGACGAAGAGAAGGTGCAGGAGGAGAAGACGGGTGACAAGACTGCCGACAAGCCCGCTGAGGGCGGTGACAAGAAAGCCGATGCAGCAGCGCCGCCTCCAACAGGCGGCAAGCCCGTCGAAAAGAAGGACGCCGTCAAAGTCACTATCGACTTCGAAAACATCAGCCAGCGCATCCTCGCTCTGCCTATTCCGGCTCGCAGCTACTTCGGGCTGATTCCGGGCAAGGCAGGCACGCTGTACATAATCGAAGGCCCGACCGCCGCAGGCGCAACAGGCGCGATAGTTCAAAAGTTTGACCTTGAGAAACGCAAAGTGGATAAGGTTGTCGAAGGCATCAGCGGTTTTACGGTCTCGGCCAACGGCGAGAAGATGCTCTATCGGCAGGGTGAAGGGTGGTTCATCGCCGCCACGGCACAGCCGCTCAAACCCGGCGAGGGCCGGATCAAGACCGAAGAGATGGAGGTCTATGTCGACCCGCGAGCCGAGTGGAATCAGATGTACCGCGACGTGTGGCGCATTGAGCGCGACTTCTTCTATGACCCTAACCTGCACGGCCTCGACGTTCAGGCTATGTCCAAGCGATACGAACCCTATCTTGACGGTCTCGCCCACCGCGCCGATCTGAACTACTTGTTCACCGAAATGCTCGGGGAGTTGTCAGTGGGCCACCTCTACGTTCAGGGCGGCGACGTGCCCGACCCAAAGCGCGTTCAGGGCGGATTGCTCGGCGCCGATTACAAGATCGAGAACGGCCGCTATCGCCTGGCGCGCGTCTACAATGGCGAGAACTGGAACCCGCAACTGCGCGCTCCTCTCACCCAGCCCGGCGTGAACGTGGTTGCCGGCGAATACCTGCTCGCGGTCAACGGGCGCAATCTCACGGCAACCGACAACCTCTATAGCTTCTTCGAGAGCACGGCCGGAAAATCTGTGGTGATCCGCGTGGGACCGAATCCGGACGGTTCCGGGTCACGTGAAGTAACTGTCGTTCCGGTGCCAAACGAGTTCGGACTGCGCAACCGTGCGAGGATTGAAGACAACCGCCGAAAAGTGGATCAGAAAAGCGGAGGCA